>JBFHQK010000004.1:0-28577 GCA_041592255.1 Fontimonas sp. | reverse complement strand
GGGCTGTGGTATAAAAGCGCCCCTCCCGCATCACCGCTGCTGCAATGTCCGCCGATTTCACGTCCGCCGTCCGCTTCTTTCCCCGTACCAGCATCGAACAGGTCGAGGAAGGCCATGAACTGGCGCCGAAGTTCGACGAGCACGGCCTGATCCCCTGCGTCACCACCGCAGCCAGGACCGGTGAGGTGCTGATGCTCGGCTATATGAACGCTGAGGCACTCAAGCGCACGATTGCGACCGGCGAGGCGCACTACTGGTCGCGTTCGCGCCAGGTGCTGTGGCACAAGGGCGCCACCAGCGGCCTGGTGCAGAAGGTCGTCGACCTGCGCATCGACGACGACCAGGACGCCGTCTGGCTGCGCGTGGATGTGGTCGGCGATGCCAGCTGCCACGTCGGTTTCCGCTCCTGCTTTTACCGCTCGGTGCCGACCGGCGCCGGGTCCGACGTGCGGGAACTGCGTTTCGAAGAGTCCGAAAAGACCTTCGATCCCAAGCTGGTCTACGGCGACGCGCCCAATCCGACCAAGCTCTGAGCCGCCACGGCCGTTAGCCCCCGCCGCGCTGCCGCGCGGCTGATCACGGCTCGGCCGCCGCGTTCCACCAGCGCGCCGCGCGCGGCCGCCAGCGCTCCACGCGCAGCTCGCCGCGCGCATCACGCCAGACCCGGATCGCGCCCTCCACCCCGGTGACGAACTGTCGCGCGCCGGCGTCGGCATAGCGCGCGACCACATCCGCGCGCGGATGGCCGAAGCGGCTGCGCCAGCCCGCCGAGTGCACGACGACGTCCGGCTGCAGCGCGGCAATCAGATCCCTCGTCGACGACGTGCCGCTGCCGTGATGCGGACTCAGCAGCAGATCGGCCTGCAGCGCCGGGCCGTGATCGCGCAGCAGCCGCTTCTCGGCGCCGCGCTCGATGTCCCCCGGCAGCAACGCGCTGAACGGCCCCTCGATCTGCAGCACGCAGGAGCGGTTGTTACCGGACCAGTGCGCACTGTCGGGATGCAGCAGGACAAAGCGCACGCCGTCCCACTCCCAGGCCTGACCGTCGCCGCAGGCAACGTCGTCGCGGGTGCCGATCTCGGCGTCGACCGCGACGAGCTCGCGCACCGAGCGCACCCCGCCGGCGTGGTCATTGTCATCGTGCGACAGCACCAGCAGATCGAGCCGGCGGATGCCGCGTTCAAGCAGGTACGGCACCACCACCGAGCGCCCGGCGTCGAAGCCCTCGTCATGTGCCGGACCGGCGTCGAACAGCAGCGCGTGACCGGGCGTGCGCACCACCACCGCCGTGCCCTGCCCCACGTCCAGCGCGGTGATTTCGAGCCCGCCGTCCACCGCCACCGCGCGCGGCAGCAGCAGCGCCCCCAGGCACGGCAACGCCAGCAGCCGTAGCGGCACCCCGCGCGGCAGAAACGCCAGCAGCGCGCCCAGCGCGCCCAGCGCCAGCGCCGGCACCGACGGGCGCGCGGGCAACCAGGCCGCCGGCGCACTGTCGGCCAGCCAGGCCAGCACGGCGTAAATTGCGTCGAGGACACCCGCAGTCCCGGCCAGGCACGCAGCGCCCAGCGTCGGCCACAGCCCCTGCACCAGCACCGAGAGCAGCAGCGCCGGCGTCAGCAGGCTGAAGACCGGCACCGCGGCCAGGTTCACCAGCGGCGCCAGCCAGGCCGCGCCGCCGAAGAAATACAGTCCCAGGGGCACCAGGGCCAGACTCAGGAACACCTGCACCTGCACCGCCAGCCGCCAGGCCGGGGGCCGGCGCAGCCGCCCCGCACTGGCGTAGAGAATGGCCGCCACAGCACCAAACGACAGCCACAACCCCGGGCTGAGCACCGCGAACGGGTCCAGCAGCAGGATCAGCCCCAGCGCATACGCCAGCGCGCGACTCGGTTGGTGCAGACGGTGGGTCACGGCGGCGGCGATCAGTACCAGCAGCATGATCAGCGCGCGCGTCACCGGCGCCTCGAAGCCGGCCAGCAGCGCGTACACCACGGCCGCCGCACCCGAGCCGTAGAGCCCAACCCGCTGCGCCGGCACCCACAGGCACAGCCGCGGCCAAAACGACCAGCTCCAGCGCAGCAGCAGGAAGACGAAGCCGGCGACAATGGCGAGATTGAAACCCGAGATCGCGATCAGATGCGTGGTGCCGGTCAGGCGGAAGCGCTGCCAGTCGGCGTGCCGCAAGCCCGAGGTATCGCCTACGGTCAGCGCCGCAACCAGCGCCGCGGCCCGCGTGTCCCCCAGGGCCGCCTGCAGCCGCTCGACGATTCGCTGCCGCAACCTCAGCACCGGCAGGCCAGGCCGCTCCGCACATGGCCGGGCCTCGCGCACAGTCGCGGTCGCGCCGATGCCGCCACGCAGCAGCCAGGCCTCGTAGTCGAAACCGCCGGGATTGAGCGAGCCATGCGGCGTGCGCAGACGCAGTTGCAGATGCCAGCACTGCCCGGCGGCGACCTGCTCACCGCTGCGATACCAGGACACGCGCAGCCGGCGCGGCAACGCGGCGTCGTCGGGGGCGAAGGTGAAGTGCCAGGTCGCCTGCGCGTCGCTGCTCTGGCGCTCGGGCAAGGACAGCACCGTGCCCTGCACCCACAGCTGTTCATTGTGGCGCGTAGCCGGCCAACGCTGCTCGAGGTAGCGCTGGGCGTGCCAGCTGCACAGCAGCACCCCCAGCACCGCCGCCGCCCACAGCGCCCGGCCACGCCACGGCAGCAGCGCACTCAGGGCCAGGCCGGCGCACAGCGCCAGCGACGGGAGCTCCGGCAGACGGAAGACCAGCGCGATGCCGAGCGCAAACGCCGCCACCCACGCACGCAGATCCGCCGCGGCGCGCGCCACCCCCGTTTCCAGACCGGCCGCAGCGCCCATCCCTGCGTCCCTCCCGTGGCTGCTGCGACGCGCAGCCGTCTGTTGGCCTTACGTCCCCACCCTCAAGCGTCCACCATCGAGCGTCAGCACCCGATCCATGCGCTGCGCCAGCCCCAGGTCATGGGTGACCACGACCAGACTCGTCCCCAGCTCGCGGTTCAGCTCGAGCATCAGCTCGAACACCCGCTCGGCGGTCTTGCGGTCAAGATTGCCGGTGGGTTCGTCGGCCAGCACGCAGGCGGGCTGGGTGACCAGCGCACGCGCCACCGCGGCGCGCTGGCGTTCACCGCCGGAAAGCTCGCCCGGCTTGTGCTGGATGCGCTCGCCCAGGCCGACCCGCTCCAGCAGCTCGCCGGCACGGGCATAGGCCTGGGCCTCGGGCAGCCGGCGGATCAGCAGCGGCAGCGCGACGTTCTCCAGCGCAGTGAACTCCGGCAGCAGGTGATGGAACTGGTAGACGAAGCCCAGCGCGCGGTTGCGCAGCCGCCCGCGCGCGGCATCCGACAGGGCCGACATGCGCTCGCCGGTGACCCAGACTTCGCCGGCGCTGGGCGCGTCGAGTCCGCCCAGGCAATGCAGCAGGGTCGACTTGCCGGTGCCGCTGGCGCCGATGATGGCGATGCGCTCGCCGCGTCGGGCCTCGAAATCGATGTCGTGCAGGACCTCGAGCCGCAAGCGACCGTCATCGAAGGTCTTCGACAGGCCCTGCGCACGCAACACGGGCTCACTCATAGCGCAGCGCCTCCGCCGGCTGCACCCGCGAGGCGCGCCAGGCCGGATACAGCGTCGACAGCAGGCCCAGCGCCAGCGACAGCGCGCCGATGCGGGCGACGTCGCCGGACTTGAGCTCCGACGGCAGATCACTGATGTAGTACACGTCCGGGGACAGGAACTGCTGGCCCATCAGCCGCTCCAGCAGCGGCACCAGACTCTCGACGTTGAGCGCCAGCAGCACGCCGCCGGCCACGCCCAGCAGGGTGCCGACAAAGCCGATGATCGACCCCTGCACCATGAAGATCGCCATGATCGAACGCGGCGTGGCGCCCAGCGTGCGCAGGATCGCGATGTCGGCCTGCTTGTCCTGCACCACCATCACCAGCGTCGAGACGATGTTGAACGCGGCCACGCCGACGATCAGCGACAGGATGATGAACATCACCATCTTCTCGGTCTTGACCGCGCGGAAGAAGTTGGCGTGGCTGCGGGTCCAGTCACTGACGTAGTACATGCCGGGCAGCTGCGCCGCCAGTTCGCGCGACACGCGCGGCGCGTCGAACAGATCGCGCAGCTTCAGGCGCACGCCGGTCACTGTTTCGCCCATGCGCAGCAGGGCCTGGGCATCGGCCAGGTGGATCAGCACCAGGCCGCGGTCGAATTCGTACATGCCGACGCGGAACACGCCGGTGACGGTGAAGCGGCGGAAGCGCGGCAGTACGCCGGCCGGCGTGACGCTGGCCTGCGGAATCATCAGATCGATCTTGTCGCCGATGGTCGCGCCCAGCGCGGTGGCCAGCTCGTAGCCGAGCACGATGTTGAAGGCGCCGGCCTCCAGCGCATCGAGCTTTCCGGCGGTCATGTGCGCGGCGATGTCGGAGACGCGCGCTTCCTCGGCCGGCAGGACGCCACGCAGCAGCGTGCCCGACAGCTCGCCGCCGACCTTCACCATGCCTTCGCCTTCGATGTAAGGCGCCAGCGCCAGAATCTCGGGGTTGGCCGCCGCCTGCTCGGCCACCCCGGTCCAGTTCTCCAGCCCGCCGCGGAACGCCGAGATCGTCGCGTGCGACGCCATGCCGAGAATGCGGGAGCGCAGCTCGCGCTCGAAACCGTTCATCACCGACAGCACCGTGATCAGCGCAGTCACGCCGATCGCGATGCCCAGCATCGAGGCCAGCGAGATGAACGAGATGAAGTGATTTCGCCGCTTGGCCCGCGTGTAGCGGAGTCCGGCGTAGAGTTCGTAGGGATTGCGCATGCGACGCGCATTAGAGCATACGCGCGCCCGCGCCGGCCGCTAGCGCACCCGCCGCTTGCCGAAGACACCCGCGAGCGTGATGCCGATGAAATCGCTATCCGGGTTGAAGTTGCCGTGGATGCCGATCTCAAGGCCGCGCGTGGGGTAGTACAGCCACTCGACCGGCACCCCGATGGTTGGCGATTGCCCTTGTTGCGACACGTCGGTCAGACGCGACACGCCCGCCGCCAGATACGCCTTGCCCTGCGGCGCCAGCGGCAGGCCCAGCAGCAGACCGACTTCCTCGGCGGTATTGCTGGTGAAATCAAACATCCAGCCGACGCGCAGCCGCGTCAGCACCGGCCCGGCCCGGTTGAGCGCCAACAGCACCTCACTGCCGCCCACTTCCTGCGCGGAGGTCTGCGGCTGTCCGGGCCGCGCCCGGTAATCGGGTCCGTCGTACCCGCCGGCACCGAAACTGACATAGACATCGGCATCGGCGCCTGCCGCTTCCGGCGAGCGCGCCTGCACCGGGGCGACCACCATGCCCAGCGCGACGCACGTCGCGCACCACAGCCCGCTGCGCATCCCCCACCCCCGCTGGTTCGTTGTTGGCCTGAATCGGCGTCACACGCTAGCCGATCGCCACGCCACGCCGCAAACCCCTGCGGGCGCGTGCGCGGTGCTATAGTCAGTCGAGGATTTCCGCCCAAGTCCCGCCATGCACAAGGCTTTTCTCCTCACCGCCACCCTCGCCACCGTCCTCGCACCGGGGGTCGCGCGCACCGTATCGCTGAGGGTTCCCGAGACCGCCGACGCGACCGCCACGGCGGCGCTGCCCAGCCGCGGCATGACCCAGGCGGCGGTGCTCAAGGCCCTGGGCGAGCCGGCCCTCCGCCACGCGCCGGTCGGCGGCGGCCATCCGCGGCGACCGCCGATCACGCGCTGGGACTACAGCGGCTACTCGGTGTTCTTCGAGCACGACCGGGTGATCGATGTCGTGGTCCAGGACGCCCCGGCGCCGCTGCACAACGTGGACGAGCTCAAGCGCGAACCGTAAAATCGGCGTGTTCAAGTTCCGGGGCGCGCAAGCGCCCCGTTTCATTTCCACGAGGCACGAAATGGCTGTTGTGTTACCCGCGGAATGGGCGCCGCAGGCGGCGGTCCAGCTGACCTGGCCGCGCCCGGAAGGCGATTTTGCGCGCCATTTCGGCGCAGTCGAAACCACTTTCGTCGCGCTGGCGGTGGCGATCACGCGTTACGAGCCGCTGCTCATCGCCTGCGGCGATGACGTCGGCGGCCTGCGTGCGCGCCTGCTCGCCGCCGGCGCAAACGCAGAGCGCCTGCGACTGCACGCGGTGCCGGCCAACGACGTGTGGGCCCGCGACCACGGGCCGATCACCGTGTTCCGCGACGGCGCGCCGGTGCACCTGGACTTCATCTTCAACGGCTGGGGCAACAAGTTCGACGCCCGCCTCGACACCCAGATCACGCGCCGGCTCGCCGGGCTGGGCGCGCTCAGCGCGCCGGTCGAGACCCTGGACTTTGTCCTCGAAGGCGGCGGCATCGAGTCCGACGGCTGCGGCACGCTGCTGACCACCGAGCGCTGCCTGCTGGCGCCGACGCGCAACCCGCAGTTCGACAAGGCTCAGATCGAAGATCGGCTCAAGGCCTGGCTCGGCGTCGAGCGCGTGCTGTGGCTGCGCCATGGCGACCTGATCGGCGACGACACCGACGGCCACATCGACACCATCGCGCGCTTCTGCGATCCGCAGACCATCGCCTACCAGGCCTGCGACGACGCCACCGACGCGCACTACGCCGATCTCAAGGCGATGGAAGCCGAGCTGCAGGCGCTGCGCACCCGCGATGGCGAACCCTACCGGCTGGTGCCGCTGCCGCTGCCGGGCGCGATCTTCGATGAGGATGGCAGGCGCCTGCCCGCGGGCTACCCGAACTTCCTGATTCTCAATGGCGCGGTGCTGGTGCCCACCTACCGCGATCCCCAGGATGCGGTCGCCCTCAAACGCCTGCGGGAATGCTTCCCCGGCCGCGCGGTGATCGGCATTGATTGCCGCGCACTGATTCAGCAGTATGGCAGCCTGCACTGCGTGACCATGCAGATTCCGAGCGCGCCGCAATGACGTCCACCCGCAAGAGCCTTCGTGTCGGCCTCGTGCAGCAGGCCTGCAGCAGCGACGCCGAAGCCAATCTCCGCACGTCCGAAGCCGGCATCCGTGCCGCCGCCGCCGAGGGCGCGCAGCTGGTGCTGCTGCAGGAACTGCACACCAGCCTGTACTTCTGCCAGCACGAGTCGACCGACCTGTTCGATCTGGCCGAGCCGATCCCGGGTCCGTCATCGGATTTCCTCGGCGCGCTGGCCGCCGAGCTGGGCGTGGTGATCGTCGGTTCGCTGTTCGAGCGCCGCGCGCCGGGCCTGTACCACAACACCGCGGTGGTGCTCGAACGCGACGGCAGCCTCGCCGGTCGCTACCGCAAGATGCACATCCCGGACGATCCGGGCTACTACGAGAAGTTCTACTTCACGCCGGGCGATCTGGGCTTCACGCCGATCGACACCAGCGTCGGCCGCCTGGGCGTGCTGGTGTGCTGGGATCAGTGGTACCCCGAGGCCGCGCGCCTGATGGCGCTCGCCGGCGCCGACCTGCTGCTGTATCCGACCGCGATCGGCTGGAACCCGCAGGACAGCAGCGATGAGCAGGCACGCCAGCGCGACGCCTGGATCACCATCCAGCGCGCGCACGCGGTGGCCAACGGCCTGCCGGTGCTGGTCGCCAACCGCGTCGGCTTCGAAGCCGATCCCAGCGGCCAGTGGCCGGGCGCGCAGGTCTGGGGCCACAGCTTCGTCGCCGGACCGCAGGGCGAGATCCTGGCGGCCGCCGACACCGAGGAACAGGTCCTCATTGTCGATGTCGACCTGGCGCGCAGCGAGAACGTGCGCCGCTGGTGGCCGTTCCTGCGCGACCGGCGCATCGACGCCTACGGCGATCTCACCCGGCGCTTTCGCGACTGACCCGTGGCGCGCGGCCAGGCGCCGCGCACCGCACACTCCGCACGAGGGGCGAACATGAAGCAGACGACCTGCCCGAACAGCCGCAGCGGAGTTTTCTCAGCGACGACGCGCGCCGGCGCGCCGGCGCGGACCGTCGCCCGCAGCCTGACCCTCGCGCTGCTGCTGAGCGCCGGGCCGGCGACGGCGGAGATCGCCCGCGTCGATCAGTTCGCATGGCTCACCGGCTGCTGGGGCTTCGACACCGGCAGCGGCCGCTACGAAGAAATGTGGAGCGCGCCCACGGGCAACAACATCATCGGCGTGTCGCGCCGCGTCGAGGATGGCTTCACGCGCGAGTTCGAGTACATGCGCATCGTCACCACCGGCGGCGGCGGCTTTGACTACATCGCCCTGCCTGGAGGCGAGAATCCCACCCGCTTCAGCAGCGTGTCGGTCAGCGGCACCACGGCCGTGTTCGAAAACCCCGACAACGCATTTCCCCGCCGCATCAGCTACGAGTTCGTCGCCCCCGATGCACTGCGCGCGCGCATCGAAGGCACCGCCAACGGCCGCCCGGCGGGCCTGAGCTTTCCGATGAAACGCCAACCCTGTCCCTGAATGTCCTGCGATCTCCCGATGACCATGCATACCGAAGAACTGGAACTGTTCCGCGATACCGTCGTCCGCTTCCTCAAGGATCACGTCGAACCGCATTACGAGAAGTGGGAGAAGAGCGGCATCCTGCCCAAGGAGCTGTATCTGCAGCTGGGCGAAGCCGGCCTGCTGTGCGTTGACCTGCCCGAGGAATATGGCGGCATCGGCGCGCCGTTTGCGTTCTCCTGCGTCGTCGTCGAGGAAGCTGCGCGACTGGGCTTTCTGGCGCTGGCCTCGAACCTGACCGTGCATTCGGACATCGCCGCTCCATACATCCTGCACCTGGGCAGCGAGGCGCAGAAGCGGAAGTACCTGCCGAAGATGGCCAGCGGCGAATGCATCGGCGCGATCGGCATGACCGAACCCGGCGCCGGCTCGGACCTGCAGGGCATCAAGACCAGCGCGCTGGCCGACGGCGACGACTACATCATCAACGGTTCGAAGACCTTCATCACCAACGGCCAACACGCCGGCGTGGTCGTGCTCGCGACCAAGACCGACCCCAAGGCCGGCGCCAAGGGCACGACGCTGTTCACCGTCGACACCTCACTGCCCGGCTTCAAGCGCGGCCGCAACCTCGACAAGGCCGGCCTGCATTCGGCCGACACCTCGGAGCTGTTCTTCGACAACCTGCGCATCTCGAAGGACGAGATCCTCGGCCGTCTCGGCGGCGGCTTCGGCCACCTGATCGACGAGCTGCCGCGCGAGCGCCTGGTGCTGGCGGTCACCGCCGTTGCGCACGCGCAGGGTGCGCTGGAAAAGACCATCGAGTACGTCACCCAGCGCAAGGCCTTCGGCCAGCCCATCGCCAGCTTCCAGAACACGCGTTTCGTGCTGGCCAGCTGCAAGACCGACATCGAAGTCCATCGCGCCTTCGTCGAGAAGTGCACGCAGCAATACGCCGACAACACCCTGGATGTGCCCACCGCGGCGATGATCAAGCTGGCGACGACCGAAATGGAAGGCCGCGTCACCGACGCCTGTCTGCAGCTGTTCGGCGGCTACGGCTACATGACCGAGTACGCAATTTCGCGCTACTGGGCCGACGCCCGCATCCAGCGCATCTACGGTGGCACCAGCGAGATCATGAAGGAAGTCATCGCGCGCTCGCTGGTCGGGCGCTAGTGCGCCGCGACCCCCGCCATGCCCAGCGCATGCCGTGCCCCCGCACGGCATGTGCTGCGGCCACCGATCCGGGTCCCGACCACCCGCGGGACACGAGCGTGCTGTGCGCCTGCCGCCACTGACTGCGCTGCGCGCCTTCGAAGCCGCCGCCCGCCACCAGAGCGTGCAGAAGGCGGCGCAGGAGCTGTTCGTCACGCCCGCGGCGATCAGCCAGCAGGTCAAGCAGCTGGAGGAGCGGCTCGGCGTCGAGTTGTTCCGCCGCCTGCCGCGGCGGCTGGAGCTGACGCCGGCCGGCACTGAGCTGCTGCCGCGGCTGAGCAAGGCGTTTCGCGAGCTCGAAGCGGCGATCGAGCAGATCGAGCTGCGCAAGAGCGAGCGCCGCGGCCGGCTGGTCATCGGCACGCCGCCGGCGTTCGGCTCGAACTGGCTGCTGCCGCGGCTGGCGGAATTCCAGGCCCGCTGCCCCGACATCGAGCTGCAGCTCGCCACGCGCCCGACCATGTCCGATCCGGTGCTGCGCGCCTCGCAGCAGCCGGACGACGTGTTCCAGGGCTGCGACGTCGCGATCCGCTTCGGCGACGGTCACTATCCCGGCAACAGCGTGCACAAGCTGTTCGCGCTGCACTCGACGCCGATGTGCAGCCCGGCGCTGATCGACGGCCGCCACCCGCTGCGCGAACCGGCCGACCTGCGCCATCACACGCTGCTGCACATCCGCAACGATGTTCCGCAGATGGATGTCGGCTGGCCGGGCTGGCGCAACTGGCTCGAGGCGGCCGGCGTGGCCGACATCGACATCCGCCGCGGGCCGGTCTTCAACCAGGTGTCACTGGCGATCGAGGCTGCCGCCGACCGCATGGGCGTGGTGCTCGGCGTGCCGCTGCTCGCCGCCAAGCAGCTCAGCCGCGGGCGCCTGACAATCCCGTTTCCGATCAGCCTGACGATGAGCGCGTCCTACTTCGTCGTGCACGCGCAACACGCCTCGCCGGAGGCCCAGGCGTTTCGTGACTGGCTGCTCGAGGAAGCGGCAACCGAGACCTGGGCGCGACCGCTGGGCGGACTCGAGCCGCTGCGCTGGATTCCGTAGCGCGCTACACGTCGTCGTCGCGACCGCCGTCCTTCTCCGGCGCCGGCGGTTTGGGGCCGGGCGGTTCCGGCGCGGGACGGCCCAGGTTCTTGAGCTCGGGCGGCAGCATCCACTCGCCCAGATCGTAGCCCCCCTGCTTCATCAGCTTGGCCAGGCCCTCGACGGCCTTGGCGCTGCCGCGCGTGCTGGCCATGCTCCCGGGCCGCGAGATCAGCACCGTGATCTGCTCGAGGAAGCGGCCGCGATCGGAGATCGCGTTGCCGGTCGCCGGCTTTCGCTGCGCCCACTTCTGCGCCTGCAGGAACTCCATCGTCGTGCAGACCATTGCCCCGCCACCGTCGACGACCAGCTGCACGAGGTCGCCCTGACGGATCGCGCGCATGCGCATCAGCGCCGCTTCGAGCAGGGTCTGGGTCTTGGCCACTACTCGAACTCCATGCCGCCGGCCCCCTTGCGCACCGAAAATCCGGCGCTCTGCAGGTCGTCGTAGATCTGGCGCGCGTGCGCCTCATCCTGGGCCTCGACCAGCACTTCGAGCGTCGCGTTCTTGGCATGACCGCGATGCAGGCGCTCGTGATGGACCTGCACGATGTTGCCGCCGGACTCGCCGATGCGGCCGGCCACGCGGGCCAGAAAGCCCGGCTGGTCCTCGATGTCGATCGACAGGCTGATCAGCCGCTGCTCGTGCACCAGCTGGCGCAGCAGCACCGAGGCCAGCAGGCGCGTGTCGATGTTGCCGCCGCAGAGCACCAGGCCCACCGAACGGCCGGCGAAGCGCGCCGGGTCGGTCAGCAGGGCCGCCAGTCCGGTCGCGCCGGCCCCCTCGACGATCACCTTCTCGATGCTGGCGATCAGGCCGATCGCCCGCTCGATCGCCGGCTCCTCGACGCGCATCAGCTCGGCGACGTGCTCGCGGATGATCTCAAGCGTCAGGCGGCCGATGTTCTTGACCGCGATGCCCTCGGCGATCGTCTGCCCGCCCTTGACCAGGGCCGGGTCGTTCTGCAGCGCCGCATAGGCCGACGGATAGCCGGCCGACTCGATGCCGATCACCCGCAGCTCCGGCTTGAGCGCGTGCGCCGCGATCGCCATCCCCGAGATCAGACCGCCGCCGCCGATCGGAATCGCCAGCGTGTCGAGATGCGGCGCCTGCTCGAGCATCTCCAGCGCAATCGTGCCCTGCCCGGCGATGACGTGCGCATCATCGTAGGGATGCACCAGCGTCATGCCGCGCTTGGCAATCAGCTCGGCCTCCAGAAACGCCTGGGCGTCGGCCAGCGTGTCGCCATGCAGGATCACCTCGCCGCCCAGCTCGCGGGTGTTGCGCACCTTGGTGAACGGCGTGTTGCGCGGCATCACGATCGTGCTGCGTATGCCCAGCCGCGTCGCGTGATAGGCCACGCCCTGCGCGTGGTTGCCGGCCGACATCGCCGCCACGCCGGCGGCGCGCTCGGCATCGGTCAGGTTCGCCAGCTTGTTGAGCGCGCCACGCTCCTTGAACGACGCGGTGAACTGGAAGTTCTCGAACTTGAGCCAGACATCGGCGCCGGTGACCTTCGACAGCACGCGCGAGCGCGTGCACGGCGTACGTACGATCTGGCCTTCAAGTACCGCGGCGGCACGCCGCACATCGTCGACCGACACTGCGGCCATCTACTTCTTCTCCTTGCGTGTGCGCACGTCGCTGACGCGGCCATCGCTGAACGTCACCTGCATGCGCCTGCCATCCGCGAGCACGTAGCTCCAGGATTGGCGCACCCCCTTGCTGCCGGAATGGGTCGATATCGTCGCCGGCTCGCCGTGGATGCGGCGCACGTCGGCGGCACTCATCCCCTGGACCACTTCGCCGGCGATGCGGCCGGCGCGCACCCGCTCCTCGGCCGCCTTGCGCGCCGCGTGCGCCTCGGCCCACTGGGCATCGGCCTGATCGCGCGCCCGGCGCTGGCGCTCGCGTCGCGCGTCGGCCTCGCCGGCCAGATCGGCCGCGGGTCCGGCCGGCACGACGATCGGCGCCGGCACCTCGACCGGCGGGGTCGGCGCCGCACAGGGCTGGTCGGTGAACCGCACGCCGGCTGCGCCCTCACACCGGTAGATCTGCGCCGAGGCGCTTGCAGCCGCGCACAGACCCGCCGCGGCCAGCACGGTCGTGATTGCGCGATGCAGAGGCCCGGGCGCGGACATGGCGCGGATTATGCGGGCTCGCCGCCGCCATCGCATGGGGGGCCGCCCCCAGGATGAACCGTGGCCAGCAGCCGATCCGGTAGAATTGCGCGCCCTGCGTCAGCCCCACGGCCTTAACGGATCCGCATTCCTCTATGTCCCAGTACGTCTACACCATGAACCGGGTCGGCAAGACCGTCCCGCCCAAGAAGGAAATCCTGCGCGACATCTCGCTGTCCTTCTTCCCGGGAGCCAAGATCGGCGTGCTCGGCTACAACGGCGCCGGCAAGTCGACGCTGCTGCGCATCATGGCCGGCGTCGACAAGGATTTTCACGGCGAAGCGCGCCCGATGCCGGGCCTCAAGGTCGGCTACCTGCCGCAGGAGCCGCAGCTCGACCCCGCCAAGACCGTGCGCCAGAACGTCGAGGAGGCGCTGTCCGACGTCACCAACGCGCAGGCCGAGCTCGAGCAGGTCTACGCCGCCTACGCCGAACCGGACGCCGATTTCGAGAAGCTGTCGGCGCGCCAGCAGGAGCTGGAAGGCATTCTGGCCGCCAATGACGGCCACAACCTCGACGTCATCATGGACAAGGCCGCGGAGGCCCTGAATCTGCCGCCGTGGGACGCCGACGTCACCAAGCTCTCCGGCGGCGAGAAGCGCCGCGTCGCGCTGTGCCGCCTGCTGCTGTCCAAGCCGGACATGATCCTGCTCGACGAGCCGACCAACCACCTCGACGCCGAATCGGTCGCCTGGCTGGAAAAGTTCCTCAAGGACTTCCCCGGCACGATCATCGCCGTCACCCACGATCGCTACTTCCTCGACAACGTCGCCGGCTGGATCCTCGAGCTCGACCGCGGCCACGGCATCCCCTGGCAGGGCAACTACTCGACCTGGCTGGAGCAGAAGGAAAAGCGCCTCGAGCAGGAGCAGAAATCCGAGGACGCACACACCAAGGCGATGAAGGAAGAGCTGGAGTGGGTGCGCAAGAATCCCAAGGGCCGGCAGGCCAAGTCCAAGGCGCGCGTCAAGGCGTTCGAGGAACTGGCGTCCACCGAGTTCCAGAAGCGCGCTGAAACCCGCGAGCTGTATATCCCGCCCGGCCCGCGCCTGGGTGACCTGGTGATCGACGTCTCGGACCTGCAGAAGAAGTTCGGCGACCGCGTGCTCTACCAGGGCGTGAGCTTCAAGGTGCCGCGCGGCGCGATCGTCGGCATCATCGGCGCCAACGGCATGGGCAAGACCACGCTGTTCCGGATGCTGATCGGCCAGGAAAAGCCCGACGGCGGCACGATCCGGATCGGCGAGACGGTGAAGTTCGCCTACGTCGACCAGTCGCGCGATCTGCTCGACGGCGACAAGACCGTGTTCCAGGAAAATGCCAACGGCCAGGACATCATCCGCGCCGGCAGCTACGAGCTGCCCAGCCGCGCCTACCTCGGCCGCTTCAACTTCAAGGGCGAGGCGCAGGGCAAGCGCATCAAGGACCTGTCCGGCGGCGAGCGCAACCGCGTGCATCTGGCCAAGCTGCTGATGAGCGGCGGCAACGTGCTGCTGCTCGACGAGCCGACCAACGACCTCGACGTCGAAACGCTGCGCGCACTCGAAGACGCCCTGCTCGACTTCGCCGGCTGCGTGATGGTGATCTCGCACGATCGCTGGTTCCTCGACCGCATCGCCACGCACATCCTCGCCTTCGAGGATTCCGGCGAGGTGGTGTGGCACGAGGGCAACTACCGCGAGTACGAGGACGACTTCCGCAAGCGCACCGGCAGCGAGCCCGGCATCAACCGCCGCGCCCGCCACAAGAAGCTGGCCTAACCGCGCCTGGCCGGGGATGAGGGCGGTCGACGGGCCGCCTCATCCCCGAGATTGCCCCCACGCCGGCGCACGCAGCCCTGCCGCGGCGCGTATGCTCAAGGCCGCGACACTCCAGCCCGCCTACCCGCTCATGACCTCCTCGTCCGACGGCACCGTTTTCGCCTACCGCTGGCGCCATCACGACCTGCAGCCGGTGCTGTACCCGCAGAGCGTGCAGATCGACCAGCTGATCGGCATCGAGCGCCAGAAAGCCGCCCTGCTCGCCAATACCGAGCAGTTCATCCGCCAGCGTCCGGCGAACCATGCGCTGCTCACCGGCGCACGCGGCACCGGCAAGTCGTCGCTGGTCAAGGCGATGCTCGGCGTGTTCGGCGGCCACGGCCTGCGCCTGGTGGAAGTCCATCCGCACGATCTGGTGGACCTGCCGGAGATCGTCGCACCGCTGCGCGGCAAGCGCGAGCGCTTCGTGCTCTACGTCGACGACTTCTCGGTAGCCGCCAACGACCCGGCGCTGACCGCACTCAAGACCGCGCTCGATGGCGGCGTCGAGGCGCCGCCCGACAACGTGCTGGTCTACGCCACGTCCAACCGTCGCCATCTGATCCCCGAACTCCGGCGCGACAACGAGGAGTACCAGTGGATCGACGATGAACTGCATCCGGGCGAGTCGACCGAGGAGAAGATTTCACTGTCGGAACGTTTCGGGCTGTGGCTGTCGTTCCAGTCCTTCAACCAGGACCGTTACCTCGAACTCGTCCGCCTGCACCTGCGCGCGCTCGGGCACGCCGGTTTCGACGAATCCACCCGCACGGCCGCGCTGCGCTGGGCACTGGAACGCGCGTCGCGCAGTGGACGCGTGGCCAGCCAGTTCGCCCGGCACTGGGCGGGGCGCGAGCCGCAGTAGCAACCGCCGGCCGCGCTGCCGGCGCGAGCCGGTCCGCTGAAGCGTCCCGTTCCGGCCCTATAATCCGCCCATGAAACCCGCGGATTTCGTCGCCGCGCTGCGCGGCTGCGCCCCCTACGTGCACGCCCACAACGGGCGTGTTTTCGTGATCGCCTTCGGTGGCGAGGCGGCCGAACGCGCCGATTTCGACTCGCTGATCTACGACATCGCCCTGCTGCACAGCCTGGGCGTGCGCATGGTGCTGGTGCACGGGATCCGGCCGCAGATCGACGCCCGGCTCAGAACGCGCGGACTCGCACCGCAGATGGCCGACGGCCTGCGCATCACTGACCGCGCGGCGCTGGACTGCGTCAAGGACGCCGCTGGCAGCGTGCGCATGGACATCGAGGCGCGCCTGTCGACCTCGATCGCATCGAGCCCGATGGGCGGTGCGCGCATCCGCGTCGCCTCCGGCAACTGGGTCATCGCGCGGCCCGTGGGGGTACGCAACGGCATCGACCATCAGTTCACCGGCGAGGTGCGGCGCATCGACGTCGATACCATCCGCCAGGTGCTCGATCAGGATCGCATCGCGCTGCTCTCGCCGATCGGCTATTCGCCCACCGGCGAGATCTTCAACCTGCGCGCCGAGGATCTGGCCACCGCGGCAGCCACCGCGCTGGGCGCCGACAAGCTGGTGTTTGTCACGCCGACCAATCCCGAACAGTGGCGGCTGGCCGAGGACACCGGCGATGTCGGCCAGCTGTCGCAGGCCGCCGGCGAACAGCTGCTGGCCGACGGCAGCCGTCTCAATCACGTCGACCGCACCTATCTCAAGGCGGCGCTCGCGGCCACGCGCGGCGGCGTCAAGCGCGTGCACCTCGTCGGCCACGACGACGGGGCGCTGCTGCGCGAGCTGTACACGCGCGACGGCGTCGGCGTGATGCTGTACTCGGACCCCGACTACGAGGCCATGCGCGACGCCACCATCGAGGACGTCGGCGGCGTGCTTGCGCTGATCCAGCCACTCGAGCAGCAGGGCATTCTGGTGCCGCGCTCGCGCGAGCAGCTCGAACTCGACATCACGCACTTCAATGTCATCGTCCGCGACGGCCTGGTGATCGCCTGCGCCGCGCTGTTTCCGTTTCCGCAGAACCAGACCGGGGAGCTGGCCTGCGTCGCCGTGCATCCCGACTACCGCCGCGCCGGCCGCGCCGCGGTGCTGCTCCGGCGCATCGAGGCCGAGGCGCGGCAGCTCGGGCTGAAGAAACTGTTCAGCCTCACCACCCACACGCCGCACTGGTTCGTCGAGCATGGCTTTCGCAAGGCCGCGATCGAAGAGCTGCCGGTGCAGAAGCAGCGCATCTACAACTACCAGCGCAACTCGCTGGTGCTGATCAAGGATCTGTGAACACACCGATGAGCCGCAACGCGGAGCTGCAGCAGCGCTCGCTCGCCCATGTCTGGCATCCCTGTACGCAGATGCAGGATCACGCCGGCGCGGCGCCCGAGCTGCCGCTGATCCCGATCCGGCGTGCCGAAGGCGCATGGCTGGAGGACTTCGACGGCCGCCGCTATCTCGACGCCGTCAGCTCATGGTGGACCACCCTCTTCGGCCACCGCCACCCGCATATCGTCGAACAGCTCAAGCAGCAGCTCGACACGCTCGACCACGTGATGCTCGGCGGCTTCACCCACGAGCCGGTGGTCGAGCTTTCCGAACGTCTCGTGGCGCTGGCGCCGCCAGGGCTGACGCGCTGCTTCTACGCCGACAATGGCTCGTCGGCGGTCGAAGTCGCGCTGAAGATGTCGTTTCACTACTGGCGCAACGCCGGCCGGCCCGGGAAGACGCGCTGCATCGCCCTGACCAACGGCTATCACGGCGAGACGCTGGGCGCGCTCGCGGTCGGCGGCCCAAGCATGTATCGCGACACCTACGCGCCGCTGCTGCGCGAACCGATCCATGTGCCCTCGCCGGACTGCTACGAGCGCGCGCCGGGCCAAAGCTGGGAGGACCACACGCGCCAGCGCTTCCAGCTGATGGAGGACGCACTGGCGCGGCACGCGCACGAGGTCTGCGCGGTGATCGTCGAGCCGCTGGTGCAGTGCGCCGGCGGCATGCGCATGTACCACGCGCTGTACCTGACGCTGCTGCGCGAGGCCTGTAGCCGCCACGGCGTGCACCTGATCGCCGACGAGATCGCGGTCGGCTTTGGCCGCACCGGGCGGCTGTGGGCCTGCGACTGGGCACCGCCGCCGCAGGGCGATCCTGACGCCCAGCCCGGCATCAGCCCGGATTTCCTGTGCCTGTCGAAGGGGCTGACCGGCGGCACGCTGCCGCTGGCGGTGACCCTGACGCGCGACGAGATCTACCAGGCCTTCTACGCCGACTACCGCGAAGGCAAGGCCTTCCTGCATTCGCACTCCTATACCGGCAATCCGCTGGCCTGCCGTGCCGCACTGGCGACGCTGGACCTGTTCGAATCCGAAAAGCCGCTGGCGACCAACCGCCTGCTCTCCGACCTGCTCTGGCGCCAGACCGCCGAGCTGCGCGCGCACCCCCATGTCGCGGAAGTGCGCCAGCAGGGCATGATCCTGGCCATCGAGCTGGCGCGGAACGTGCGCAGCAAGGACCCCTACCCGGCGTCCGAACGCCGCGGCCTGCGCGTCTACCGCCACGCGCTGAACGCGCACAAGGACTGGGGCGTGCTGCTGCGCCCGCTGGGCAATGTCCTCTACTTCATGCCGCCGTACGTGATCACGCCGCGCGAGATCGAGCAGCTGTGCCAGGTCGCCCTGGCCGGCATCCGCGAAGCCACGCGCGACTGAGCACCCTGCCGCGCAGAAGCGCTCTGGATTCCGCCCGCCAGCGCCCCGACAATGCGCCATGACCAGAATCTTCTTCCACACCCCGCTGTCCGAAGGCGCTGCGCTGTCGCTGCCGGAGAGCGCATTCCGCCATCTGGTGCAGGTGCTGCGGATGCGCGAGGGCGAAACCTTCACCGCCTTTGATGGCCGCGGCGGCGAATACGACGCTGTGCTGGTCGAGGTCGGCAAGCGCAGCGCCAGCGCGCGGCTGCTGGCACATCACGACATCTCCCGCGAATCGCCGCTGGATCTGACGCTGGCCCAGTGCATCTCCAAGGGCGAGCGCATGGACTACACGCTGCAGAAAGCCGTCGAGCTGGGCGTCACCCGGATCGTGCCGCTGATCTCCGGCCGCAGCGTGGTGCGCCTCGACGAGGATCGCTGGGAGAAAAAGCTCGAGCACTGGCGCGGCGTCGTGGTCTCCGCATGCGAGCAGTCCGGCCGCACCCAGGTGCCGGCGCTGGCCAGCGTGCAGGCGCTGACGAGCTGGCTCGACAACGAGGACGCGCACGGCGACCGCCTGACGCTGGATCCGCAGGCGCGGCACAGCCTGCGCGACCTGCCCCGGCGCCACGGCCCGGTGACGCTGCTGGCGGGCCCCGAAGGCGGCCTCAGCGACGGCGAGATCGACCGCGCGCGCCGCGCGGGCTTCATCGGCATCCGCATCGGCCCGCGCGTGCTGCGCACCGAAACCGCGGGCGTGGCCGCGCTGGCCGCACTCCAGGCACTTTGGGGCGACTGGAGCAAGCTGCGGCGCTCCGGCAGCGCACACGGCAGCGCCGCGCCGCAGGCTCCGCAGTCCGTTCCGCGCAGCGTGGTCCGCACGTTGGGGATGCGCACCGCGGCGCGGCCGCTGACCACCGCGCGCACCGAGGCCAGCACGAACAGCAACCGCTCCATCGCCGTCAGGTTGCGCACTTCCAGGCTCACCGTGACACGACCCTGGTGGGGCTCCAGTTCCAGTGTCGCACTGTTCATCAGACTCCACTCCTCACCACCTTGCCGCCAGCCGGTGCAATCCCTGTTCCCGGCTCGTGGCCGCAAGCCGCGTCTGCATCTGTGGATAAGCCTACGGACCCGCCGGTAAACCGCCGCTGAACCCGCGCGCCGCGCCGCTCAAGCCGCGCCAGCGGCCGCCCGGGGCGTCAAAGCTGCCGACCTACGGCAGCGCAGCACCGCCGGACGTTTCGATCCACATGCGGACCACCCGCCCGCGCATCCGCGCGACCCACAGCAGCTGCCGGCTTCCCGGCGCACCGCTGAACCTCCACTGCTCGCCGACAGCGACGTGATCGGCGAGATACAGCGTCACCGCACGCTCGGGGCGCTTGCCCGCCCGCTTGAGGACCTGTGCTTCGCTGTCGCCCAGCCGCACGACGCCGTCGCGCCAGGCCACCGGGGCATCCGTGACCCGCGCCCCCGATCCTGGGCCCGGCTGGTTGCCACAGCGGCCAGCATCGCCGCGGCAGCCATCCAGGCGCTCATCGGGCGATATCGGCTGCAGCCGGCGGCGGCGCGGCACGCTCCACCGCCTCCGGCGCGCAGCGGTCAATCACGCAGCCGCCGCGGATCGCCAGCACCTCGCCCTCGCCCAGCGGCTGCCAGCCCGCCTCGGCGCTCAACGGCACGCTGGCAACCAGGGCCACCGCCTGCTCCGGCACCGCCGCGGTGATGGTCAGGCCCGGGACGTCCATGCGTGCCGATTCCAGCGAACAGCGGCGCAACAGCAGGTGCAGACCGGGCGGGGTGATCCGCTTGTCCGCCTGCGTGCGCCGGTGCGCATGCACAAACAGCGCATCGCCATCGGCATACAGAAAGTTGGCCGGCCCCAGCGCTCGCAGCTCGGCGGCCAGCGCACACACCACCGCCACCCGCGACGCCAGCGGCGGCACGCCGTCGCCGGCCTGCCATAGCGGACGCATCCGCTCGATCAGCACGCAAAACGCCCGCTCCGAGTCGGTGTCGCCGACCGGGCGGCTGACCGCGCCGCGCAGCAGATCGCCCAGCCGGTCAGAATCGAAATGGCCGTTATGGGCAAAGACATGCACCCGCCCGCCCAGTTCGCGCACAAACGGCTGGGTGTTGCGCAGCAGCCGGGCACCGCGCGTGGCCAGGCGGATGTGCGAGACCAGCAGATCGGTGACGATCGGCGTCTGCTGCAGCAGCTGCGTGCACGGGCTCTGCGCTGCCGCATCCGGCTCGCGCAGCAGGCGCACGTCGCCGTCGGCGTAGTGCGCCAGCCCCCAGCCGTCGGCATGCGGCGCCGCCACGCCGCCCCGGCGCGCAAACTCCGCAAAGGAATAGCGCACGCTGGCCGGCAGGCGGCTGGACAGGGCAAACAGTTCGCACATGCTGCAGCTGTAACAGTGCCACCGTCCCTGCGGCGTTGACCTGGCTCAATGTCGCACCGACCGCCCCGCGTCCGGGACCGCATACAAGGCCGACGGGGGCGCGCGGAGCCGCCGGGCATTTTGATGCGGCTTCATCCGCCACGGTGTCACATCGATGTCACCCGCGCGCGCGACAGTCGCGCGTCTTTAGGCGCGGCGCACGCTGCCGCATTGACCCAGATCAGGCCCGGATGCGGGCGGCTTGGCGATGCTGGCAGCCGCCCGCGCCCCGCTGAACCGTCCGCCAGGAGCTTGCATGACCGCCACGCCGATCACCGCCACGGTTGCTGCCGATGCGCGCCTGGCCGAACTGCGCACGACGACGCTGCGCGAAGTGCGCACGCATATCAGCCCGATCTGCAACCAGCGCTCGCGGCTGCGCACCTTCGCCCCGCTGGCGCTGGACTTCGCGCTGTATGGCGCCTGCATTGCGCTGGCGTTTGCCGCCGAGGCGCTATGGCTCAAGGCCCTCGCCGGGCTGGGCGCCGGCTGCTGCGTCGCCTTCCTGTTCGTCTGGGCGCACGACGCCGCGCACGGCGCGCTGTTCGACAACCGCCGCACCGCGGAGCTGTTCGGCACGCTGGCGATGCTGCCGTCGTTGAACATGTACCGGCTGTGGGCCTTCGGCCACAACCGCATCCATCACGGCTTCACTTCGCTGTCGACGCTGGACTGGATCTGGCGGCCGTGGACGCCGGCCGAGTACGCCGCCGCCGCACCGGCGCAGCGCGCGCTGTACCGCATCGAACGCACCCCCTGGGGCTGCGCGCTGCACTACCTGATCCAGGTCTGGTGGACGCGCATGGTGCGCTTCAACCCGGGGCAGACGGCCGAGGAACGCCGGCGCATGCGCAACAACAAGCTTCTGACGCTGGCATTCACGCTGGGCTTCTCGGCGCTTGCCTTCGCCTATGGCGGCGGCATCGCCGGCGTGCTCTGCGCGGTCGTGCTGCCGTTCATCGTGTTCAACTATTTCATCGCGTTGTTCATCTACCTGCACCACACGCACCCGGACATTCCGTTCTTCGTCCAGCGCGAGCAGTGGAGTCCGGCGATCGCACAGCTGTACTGCAGCACCGTGGTGCGCTTCTCCTGGCTGATGGAAAAGCTCACGCACAAC
The DNA here is from genome assembly GCA_041592255.1 of Fontimonas sp. Classification (GTDB taxonomy): domain Bacteria; phylum Pseudomonadota; class Gammaproteobacteria; order Nevskiales; family Nevskiaceae; genus Solimonas. The sequence goes on along the minus strand of JBFHQK010000004.1, from coordinate 6,638 downwards.
ATCATGATCCACGTCCCCCACCACGTGAATCCACACATCCCCTTCTACCGCCTGCCGCAGGCCTACGCCGACCTCAAGCGCCACTACGCGCACTACATCCACGAGTACCGCTTCAGCTGGGCCTCGGCCTTCGACACCTTCCGCCGCTGCAAGCTGTTCGACTACGAGCAGCGCCGGTGGCACGGCTACCACGCTGCCGGCTAGAGCCCGGCACCGCGGCTCACCTCAGGCCCACGCGCCAGCGGCAGGTTCACCCGCTGACGCGCCAGCGGCGGCCTCGACCGTGACCGCGACGCCGTTGAGCGCCGCGTTGCCGGGCAGCCGGTCAAGGTACTGATCGTCAGTGAGATCGTTGACACTCTGACCCGGCTGTTCGCGCGCGATGCGCTGCCCAACCCCGGGACGGGCATGGCCCCAGCCGTGCGGCAGCGACACCACGCCGCGCATGATGTCTTCGGTCGCCTGCACTTCAACCTCGACGCTGCCGACGCGTGAGCGCACGCACACGCGCTGGCCGTCGGCAAGGCCGCGCGCGGCGAGATCCTGCGGGTGCATCAACAGCTGGTGCCGCGGCTTGCCTTTGACCAGGCGCCGGGCGTTGTGCATCCACGAATTGTTGCTGCGCACATGGCGGCGGCCGATCAGCCACAACTCGCCTTCGCCCGGGGCCTGCCGGGCCTGGGCGGCCAGCACGTGGTCGTAGCGGACCAGCTCGGACCGCAGTGCGTCGTTGAGCGCGTGGATGCGCCGGTCCGGGGTACACAGCCGTGCCGGCAGCGCGGAGCGCAGCGGACCCAGATCGACGCCGTGCGGCGCGGCCCTGAGCTTCGCCAGTGTCAGCGCATGCTTCGAGCGCGCGCCGTAGGCACCTCGCCGCAGCGCAAGATCGAGCAGGCGATGCGGTGGCAGTCTGAACTGGATCTCTTCCTGGAGCCGCGATCTCAGGCGCTGCAGCAGCGGCTTGCGCGCATCCGGCCGCAGGCGCGCGCGCAGGCGCCGGCCCAGACGCACGAAGATCTCCCAGTCGTGCAGCTGCCCGGGCGGCTTGGGGAACACCGCCGGGCTGTACTTCGCGGTGTTGCGCACCGCGAAGTGGTGGAACACGATGTCGTAGTGGTCGTGCTCGAGCGCACTCGTCGGCGGCAGAATGTAGTCGGCAAAGCGCGTGGTTTCGTTGCGGTAGCAGTCGATGCTGACCATGAACTCGAGCGTGTCGAGCGCCGCTTCGAGCTGGCGGCCGTTGGGCGTGGACAGCACCGGGTTGCCGGCAACGGTGACCAGCGCCCGTACCTGTCCCGCGCCCGGCGTGAGGATTTCCTCGGCCAGCGCCGCCACCGGCAACTCGCCGCCGAATTCCGGCAGGCCCCGCACCCGCGACTTCCACGCGCCGAAATGCCCCGGCCGGGAGCCGGCGCCACGCACCAGATCCATCGCCGGATGCGGAAACATCATGCCGCCTTCGCGGTCCAGATTGCCGGTGGCGAGATTGAGCATCAGCAGCGCCCACTGGCACAGCGTGCCGTGCGCCTGCGTCGACACGCCCATGCGGCCGTAAGCCGCCGCGGCACCGGCTGCGGCAAACTCGCGGGCGATGCGGCGGATGTCGTCGGCACCGATGCCGGACACGGCGGCGGCGCGCTCGGGGGTGAACGGGCGCACCGCTGCGGCGACTTGATCGAGGCCGTCGGTGAATGCGGCGAGCCGACCGGGCTGCGCCAGCCTTTCGGTGAAGATCGTGTTGAGCAACGCCAGCAGCACGGCGGCGTCGGCGCCCGGCCGGATGAAGTGATGCGCGTCGGCCAGCGCCGCGGTTTCGGTGCGGCGCGGATCGATCACCACCAGCCTGCCACCGCGCGCCTGCATGTCCTTCAGACGCTGGCGGAAGTCCGGCACCGTCCACAGACTGCCATTGGACGCCATCGGGTTGGCCCCCAACATCAGCAGATAGCTGCAGCGATCGATGTCGGGCACCGACACCAGCAACTGGTGACCGTAGGCCCAGTAGGCGACGAGCTGGTGCGGCAACTGATCGACCGAGGTCGCCGAGTAGCGGCTGCGTGTCCTCAGCGGCGCGAACATGGCATTGCTATGGGTCAGGATGCCCCAGTTGTGCACGCTGGGATTGCCCAGATACGCGGCGATGCTGGCGGCGCCGTGGGCCTTGTGGATCGCGGCGAGGTGGTTGGCGATGTCGTCGAACGCCTCATCCCAGCCGACCTCGACCCAGGACGCACCGACGCGCTTCTGCGGCCGGCGCAGGCGATCCGGGTCTTCGTGGATGTCCTGCAGTGCCACCGCCTTGGGGCAGATGTGCCCGCGCGACAGCGGATCGGCCGCATCGCCCTTGATCGACGCGATCCGCCCGTCACGGACGGTGAATTCCAGACCGCAGATCGCTTCGCACAGGTTGCAGGCGCCGTGATGAATCTGCTCGCTCATTGCTCGCCCCAGGTGTCTCGCTCGGCTCGGATCATAGCGCCGCGGACCGGTGCAAACGCATTACCATCCAGGTTCTCGACTGCCGCGGAGCCGGCCATGCTGATCACCAACGCGCACATCATCAACGAAGAGCACGAAACCGCCGCCGACGTGCTGATCCGCAACGGCCGCATCGAGAAGATCGCCCCGCAGATCGCCGCGCCGGCCGGCACCGTGGTCTACGACGCGCAGGGCCAGTGGCTGCTGCCCGGGCTGATCGACGACCAGGTGCATTTCCGCGAGCCGGGCCTGACGCACAAGGGCGACCTCTACACCGAGTCACGCGCCGCCGTCGCCGGCGGCGTGACCACCTATTTCGACATGCCCAACAACAAGCCGGCGATCACCACGCGCCAGCTGCTGGCGGACAAGTACGCCGCGGCGCAGGGCCGCAGCTTCGCCAACTACGCGTTCTACTTCGGCGCCGCCAACGACAATCTCGCCGAGATTGCCGCGCTCAAGCGGGACGAGGCCTGCGCGGTGAAGGTGTTCATGGGGGCGTCGACCGGTAACATGCTGGTCGACGATCCCAAGGTGCTGGCCGGCATCTTTGCCGACAGCCCGCTGTTGGTCGTGACCCACTGCGAGGACACGCCGACCATCGCCGCGAACGAAGCCGCCGCGCGGGCCAAGTACGGCGATCACGTGCCCGCCTGGGAACATCCCAACATCCGCTCGGCCGAGGCCTGCTACAAGTCCACCGAGCTGGCGATCGGCCTGGCGAAGCAGCACGGCACGCAGCTGCACGTGCTGCACCTGACGACCGCACGCGAACTCGATTTCTTCACCGCCGGGCCGATGGCCAAGAAGAACATCACCGTCGAAGCCTGCGTCCACCACCTGGCGCTGGACGCACGTGACTACGCGGCGCTGGGCAACCAGATCAAGTGCAATCCGGCGATCAAGACGCCGGAGGACCGCGCCGCACTGGTGCGCGCGGTGATGCAGGACCGCATCGACATCATCGCCACGGATCACGCCCCGCACACCGCCGAGGAGAAAGCCAACAGCTATTTCAAGGCGCCGTCGGGCCTGCCGCTGGTGCAGCACTCGCTGCTGATGCTGATCGAACTGGTCAAGCGCGGCGAGCTGAACCTGCGCACCGTCGTGCACAAGGCCTGCCATGCGCCGGCGGACCGCTTCGGCGTCAAGGACCGGGGTTACGTGCGCGAGGGCTACTGGGCCGATCTGGTGCTGGTCGATGGCCACGGCCAGACGCGCGTGGACAAGTCCAATGTGCTCTACAAGTGCGGCTGGTCGCCACTGGAGGGGCGCACGCTGCCGGCGCGGATCGTGGCGACCTGGGTCAACGGCGAGATCGCGTACGAGCATGGCGCGGTCCGGCCACAGGCCTGGGGCCAGCGCGTGCGCTTCGCCTGAACCCGTCGCCCGACACCCCCTGTCCGACGCGCCATCCCGTCTCCGTACCGATCCCTGATGCCCGTTCTCGACCGCTGCCCCTGGTCGGTCGCCACGCCCGCGTACCGCGCCTATCACGATCACGAGTGGGGCGTTCCGCAGCGCGATGATCGCGTGCTGTTTGAGTTCCTGATTCTCGAAGGCGCCCAGGCGGGCCTCTCGTGGAGCACGATTCTGAACAAGCGCGACGGCTATCGCGCCGCCTTCGCCGATTTCGATCCCGCCCGCGTCGCAGGCTTCAGCGATGCGCAGCTCGAGGCCCTGATGCTCGACCCCGGCATCGTGCGCAATCGCCTCAAGATCTGGTCGGCACGCCGCAACGCCCAGGCGTTCCTGCAGGTGCAGCAGGCGCACGGCAGCTTCGCGGACTGGCTGTGGGCCTTCGTCGGCGGACAGCCGATCGTCAATCACTTCGCCACGATGCGTGACGTGCCCGCGCGCACCGCGCTGTCAGACCGGATCAGCCGGGCACTGCTCGAGCGCGGCTTCCGCTTCGTCGGTTCGACCATCGTCTACGCCTATCTGCAGGCGATGGGCGTGGTCAACGACCACCTGATCAGCTGCCCGCAGCATCCGCGCCACGCTGCGGACGCCGCTTGTCGGTCCAGCACCGGCTGATCGTCGCCCCCAGACTGGGCCGGCGCGCCCGCTATGCCGAAGATCGGACATTGCTCCCGAACCGGACCGGCCATGAACATTCCGCCACGTCGCCGTAAGCGCCGCAGCTGCAGCAGCGAACTGCCGATTCTCGCTGCCGATGCCCGTCGCGTGACCGTTCAAGGTCCGGATGGCAGCGTCGTCGAACTGGACTGGGACGCGCTGCGCGCAGAGGCCGCAGGCAGCGCGCCGTTTTCCGGACTGTTCCGGGATCTGCTGGTGCGCGCCGAAGCCCAGCGCCGCGCCGCCTGAGCCCACTGCCGTCCCGCCAACCCGGGCGCGGCTGCCGCATTGCTGACGCAGGTCAATGCGACGCGGCGCCAGTGCCATCACACTGACCCGTCCTGGATGCGCCGGCGCCGCTGTGTGCGCCGGCCGACGTCCGACCGGAGCAGTGCGATGAACCGCATCCACCAGGCCAGCGTCCTTCTTGCAGGCGCGATGTTTTCACTGGGCGCCTGCGCCACCACGCCGCCAGCGCCTGCCGCGCCCGGCGCTGCCGCTGCCATGGACGCCGGCATGAGTCCCGGCAAAGGCATGGGCATGGGCATGCGTGGCGACTGCATGATGGGCGGCGGCATGATGGGCGGCGGCGCGGCCATGAGCGAGATGCCGATGATGCGCCGTCAGATGGAGACCATGCGCGCGACCATGATGCAGATGAAAGCCGCGCGCAGCGATCCGGAACGGGCCGCCCTGATGCAGCAGCACATGGAACAGATGCAGGAGCATCTGCAGCTGATGACGCAGATGATGGAGCGGATGCACGGCGGCGCTCCCGCCGCCCCCCCGCCCGCGCCGTGAAGCAGCGGCCGGCCGCAGCTTGTGCCAGCGGGGCGCTTTGCCGATACTCGCGCGCATGCTGCGTCTGCTGCTGATTCTCCTGCTGAGCCTGTCGCTGCCGGTATCGGCACTGGCCGCCGCCGGCACCTGCCGTGGCGCGCACGTCGCATCGGCCGCCGTCGCACCGGACCGGCCTGCACACGACGCCCCCGTGCCCCACGCCGCGCTGGCACACGCCGGCTGCGAACGCGCCAAGCCGCATGAACGCGCCGCGGCGACCGACGCGCAAGCCGGCGCCGATGCGGGCTGCGCCTGTGGCTGTGCCGGGCACTGTGCCCCGGCCACCGCTGCCGCCCCGCCGCACGCCGCCACGCCCCGCCACGCGGAGCGGACGGCCGCAGCCCCCGCGCCGGCCACCGCCGGCGCGCTGTTGAGCGCACACCGCATCGTTGCGCTGAGACCACCCGCCACGCCCTGCATCTGAGCGCTGCACGCGCACGGCTGCGTCCGCCACGGACGCCGGCCGTGCGGGTCTTTTGCCCCCTGCAAGGAGCCTTTCCGTGTCTTTCCGTTTTCTGTCGCCGCTGGCGGCGGCTGTCTTCACGCTCGCCGGCTGCGCCTCACTGCCCGCGGACCGCGGTCTTGGTGATGTCAACGCGCGCCTGGACGCGCGCGGCGCGCCCGCGGTCGCCGCGCCCACCGCGGCACCCGCCGCCGCCGATCCGGTGCCTGCACTGCTGGCCCGGCCGCTGCGCGCCGACGACGTGGCGCAGATCGCGTTGTTGCGCCATCCCGATGTGCGCGCCGCCTACGCGCGCCTGGGCCTGAGCCAGGCCGACCTGTATGACGCCGCGCGCCTGCTCAACCCGCGCTTGGAGGCGGGCGTATTCGACTCCAGCGCGGGCGGCCAGCAGATCGGACTGGGGCTGGTGCAGAGCTTCACCAACCTGCTGCTGGCGCCGTCGCGGCGGCGCTTCGCCGCCGCGGAGGTCGAACGCGCCAAGGACGAGGTGGCGCAGACGCTGTTCACCCTCGCCGGCGACGCGCACGCCGCCTACTACGCCCATCTCGGCGCGCTGCAGATCGCGCAGATCCGCGGTCTCGCCGCCGAATCGGCCACGCTGTCGGCAGGTCTCGCGCAGCGCTACGCCGATGCCGGCAATCTCACCCCGCTCGCCCTGCAGCTCGAGCAGGCGGCAGCGACCGAGGCGCGCCTGGCCGCCGATGAAGCGCAGGCCGCCGTCGAGGCAACGCGCCATGCCCTCGCTGCCGCGATGGGACTAGCCGACGATTCAGGCGTC
>JBFHQK010000003.1:0-31685 GCA_041592255.1 Fontimonas sp. | reverse complement strand
CGGCGCGCCGCTGGCATCGGGAATGAACTTGGGCACGATGAACAGCGAAATGCCCTTGGTCCCGCCCGGGGCGTCGGGCAGGCGCGCGAGCACCAAGTGCACGATGTTCTGCGCCAGATCGTGCTCGCCGGCGGAGATGAAGATCTTGGTGCCGGTGATGCGATAGCTGCCATCCGCCTGCGGCTCGGCGCGCGTCTTGAGCAGGCCAAGATCGGTTCCGGCATGCGCCTCGGTCAGGCACATCGTGCCGGTCCACTCGCCGGAGACGAGCTTGGGCAGATAGACCGATTTCTGCTCCGGCGTGCCGAACGCCTTGAGCGCGTTGTAGGCGCCGTGCGACAAGCCCGGATACATGCTCCAGGCCTGGTTGGCGGAGTTCATCATCTCCATGAACGCGCTGTGCACCACGTGCGGCAGCCCCTGCCCGCCGAAGTCGGGATCGGCGCCCAGCGACGGCCAGCCGGCCTCGACGAACTGGCGATAGGCCTCCTTGAAACCGCTCGGCGTGGTCACCACGCCGTCGCCCTGGTAGGTGCAGCCCTCGCGGTCACCGACCTGGTTGAGCGGGAACAGGACCTCGGCGCAGAACCTGCCGCCTTCCTCGAGCACGCTGTCGATGGTCGCCGCGTCGATGTCGGCGTGCTGCGGCAGCTTGGCCAGGTGCTTCTCGACTTCGAGCATCTCGTGCAGCACAAACTGCATGTCGCGTAGCGGCGGGGTGTAAGTCGGCATGGCGGACTCCTCCAAACGGTGAACGCGGCAGGCGGGCGTTCCGGACTCCTCACAAGCCTACCCGATGGCGTGCCGGTGGCGCGACGCGCAGCCCTCGGCCGCGGCCTGCCCCCAGCAGCGCGCACAAAAAAGCGCGGCTGCGCCCCGCACTGCGGAAGCGCAGCCGCGCTCGGTGCCTCAGTCGCTAGTCGCCCAGGATACGGAACTCGACGCGGCGGTTGCGCGCGCGCCCATCCTTGGTCGTGTTGTCGGCCACCGGCTCGGCTTCGCCGTAGCCGCGTGCGCGCAGGGCCGCGGCGTCGACACCCAGCTCGACCAGGCGCTTGAGCACCGCATCGGCACGCTGCTGCGACAGCCTGAGGTTGAAGCGCTCGTCGCCCACCGAATCGGTGTGCCCGGCGATCTCCACGCGCAGCTCGCGCTGGCCGCGCAGGCTTTCAGCCACCTTGGCCAGCATGCCCGCCGACTCGGGCGCCAGCTCCAGCGAACCGAAGCGGAAGTTGACGTCCTGCAGCACCAGCGTCTGCGCCTTGCGGGCACAGCCGTTTTCATCAACGCGCAGCCCCTTCAGCGTTCCCGGGCAGCGGTCGCGATCGTCGGCCACGCCGTCGCCATCGCTGTCGACAACGACTTTCTTGACGGCGCAACCGCGCGCGTCGACTTCAGTGCCCTTGGGCGTCTGCGGGCACCGGTCGCTGGCATCGGCGACACCGTCGCCATCGCTGTCCAGCGGGCAGCCGCGGCTGTCGACCTGCACGCCGCGCGCGGTCTGCGGACACAGATCGGTATCGTCGGCCACGCCGTCGCCATCCGCATCGGGCGGCGGCATCACCGGCTCCGCGGGCTTTTCGCCGAGCTGATAGGCCAGGCCGATGCGCACCACCGGCTCAACCAGATTGCCCCGCCCCGGCAGATCGTCGAGATCCCCCCAGCGCCCGCGCACATCCGCGCGCAGACCGAGATTGCCGCCGGCCAGGTCGAACCACTTGAACAGGCCGACGCCGATATTGACGAACGGATCGGTGGACTCGCCGCCGGCCCCCGAGCGCAATTCATTGTTGATGGCGCCGACCCCGAGCAGGAAGAACGGCGAGAACTGCTCGTTGTGCATGAAGTGAAACAGGCCGTCGACGCTGCCGCCATAGGCGCGCCAGACGTTGCCGCCGGCGCCGGCATCGAAGGAATCGACGAATCCGCCGAACTCGACGCTCCAGCGCGCATCGATCTGCTTGCCGGCGCCGAAGAAGTAACCGTCGCCGTTCTCCGACTGGCGGTCCTTGTCATCGAAGGTATAGGCGTAGCCACCGAAGACGTAAGGCCGCGTGTCCGCTGCAGCAGCCGTCAACGGCAGGGCACCAGCTGTCAGCGCGAGGAAAAGCACACCTGTCTTGCTCTTATTCATGACGGGGTCTCCCTTGAGGAATCCTGATTCTGCTTGTCAACTGCAAAAATTGCGAGCGTCATGCGCACACAGCGGACCGCGCCGCGGAGCGCGCCGCTAGAATGCCCGGATGAATCCCGCAGCTCTCATCGGCGCCCTGATCGGCTACCTCCTTGGTCGCTGGAGCGGCCTGTTTGCCGGCCTGCTCATCGGCCATTTTGTCGGCCGGCTGCTCAGCGGGGCGTCGATCCCCAGCGGTCTGGTGCGCATCCAGCAGCAGTTCCTCGAATCGACCTTCGCCGTCATGGGCGCCATCAGCAAGGCCGATGGCCGCGTCTGCGCCGAGGAAATCCGCGCCGCGGAAGCGCTGTTCGACCGCCTGCGGCTATCCACCGCGGCGCGCGCCAGCGCGCAGGCGGCGTTTCAGCGCGGCAAGGCGCGCGATTTCGATCTCGACGCCGAGGTCGCGCGCTTTGCGCAGACCAGCCGCGGGCAGCGCGCGCTGCACCAGATGTTCATCCAGATTCAGCTCTCGGCGCTGGCGGCCGATGGCCGCATCCATCCGGCCGAGCACGCCATGCTGCTGCGGGTCGCCCGCGGACTCGGCCTGTCGGCCGCCGAACTGCAGCGGCTCGAAGCGATGCTCGGCGGCGGCGCGCAGGCCCACGCCTCGTCGCAGCAGAAGCTGGCGGATGCCTACCGCGTGCTCGGCATGGACGCCTCGGCCAGCGACGCCGACATCAAGCAGGCGTATCGCCGGCTGATGAGCCAGCATCACCCGGACAAACTCGCGGCCAAGGGGCTGCCCGAGAGCATGCGCGCGATCGCCGAGCAGAAGACCCGCGAGATCACCGGCGCCTACGAGCTGATCGAGCGCGCCCGTGCGGGCTGAGTGGCGACGGCGGCGCGCGGCCGCCGCGACGCTGCTGGCGCTGGCCACCGCGCCCTGCGCCGCAGCGCCGACCCTGACCGCGGACGACATTGCCGCGCAGACGGAACACCTGCCGAAGTGGGAAGCGGGCATTGCCCTGGTCGCCTTCAGCGTTCCCGACTATCCGGCATCGTCCGATTACCGCACGCTGGCCCTGCCGGCGCCGTACTTTTCCTACCATGGCCGGGTGCTGCGCACCGATGACGAAGGCTCGCGGGTGCGCCGCAAGCTCAGCCCGCGCATCGAGATCGGCATCAGCGGCGGCGGGGCGCTGGCTGCGGACTCGAGCGATTCGGCGGCGCGCGCGGGCATGCCCGATCTCGGCTACCTCGTCGAGCTCGGTCCCAACCTGCGCCTGAGCCTGGCCGCGCCGGCACCCCGCGCGCGGGTCACGCTCAATCTGCCGCTGCGCGGCATCGTCTCGCTGGGCGATCCCGGCGTGAACTGGCGCGGCGTGATGTTTGCGCCGTCCCTCTCCTACTGGCAGCCGGACTTCGCCGCCTCGTCGCTGGCCTTGCGCGCCTCGTTCGCCGCCGAGTTCGCCAGCCGCGCACTGCAGGACTATTTCTACGGTGTTGCGCCGCAGTACGCGACCGCGCAACGGCCCGCCTACACGGCCGATGCCGGCTACCTCGGCAGCTCGTTGGGCCTGCGCCTGACGCATACGCTGTCGCCACGCCTGCGCGCGTTCGTTGCGCTGCGCTACTACAACTACGCCGGCGCGGCCAATGCCGACAGCCCCTTGTCTGCCACCGAGCACGGCTACACCGCCGCGCTGGGCATGTCCTGGTCGTTCCTGCAGTCGCCGCAGGCCGCGCTGCCGGAGTGAGCGCCGCAGACAATAGAAAAGGGCCGCCGGCTAGCGCTGCGGCGGCCCAACCATGGAGCCGGTGAGCGGACCCCCCGCTCACGCCTTGCATCGTAGGGCGGACCAGGCTCAGAAGCCGAGCCCGGCGCGGCGCTATTCCGGGTCGCTACCGTCGATCGGCAGATCCAGCTGATCGGGGCGCGCCCAGCCGATCTTGCAGGTGCTCAGGGCCAGCACCTGCTGGCGCCAGGAGTAGCGCCCCTCGCTGGGCCCGAGCAGACGCAGGCCGGAGAGCACGATCACGGGCTTGCCGCGCAGACCTTCGTGACTGGCCTTGACCTCGGCATCCGGGCGAAAGCGCAGGCGCACGCCCACCGGCCACTGGCTGGCCGGGCGCGCGGGAACCGGGACGATGCTGGAATCGGACATGGCGTTCCTGAAACGGCGTAATTCGTGATCAGGATTGTGTTCCAGTGCGCCGGGTGCCGAATCGGTGCCCGCCCGGACCTGCGATGTCAGCGCTTTCTGACAGCGCGTGTAGGTAACGCACCGGCGCCCGTGCGCGCCCGCCCTGACCGCGAAACCCCGGCCGCGCCGCTCAGGCCTGCATCGCCGCGGCGATTGCGGCGGCCTGCGCGTCCAGCCGCGATCGCCAGCGCGCGCTTTCGCGCCGCGGCAGGGTCAGGGTGGTGATGTGCCAGACGATCCGGCTCAGCGCCCGCACGGTATCGCCCGGGTAGCGCGGGATCACATGGATGTGGACGTGCGGCACGGTCTGGCTCGCCGCCTTGCCGTCATTGACCAGCAGATGCTGCGCCGCGCTGCCCAGTGCCGCGCGCTGAGCCTGCCCGATGCGCTGCGCAACGGTCCACAGGTGAGCGCGCAGCGGCGCATCCAGCGCATCGAGCGTGGGCACCGAGCGGCGCGGCACCACCAGCACATGTCCGCGTGTGATCGGATTGATATCCATGAACGCGACGCACTGCGCGTCGCGGTGGACGAAGCTCGCCGGCAGCGCGCCGGCAATGATCTGGTCGAATACGGTCATGGCGCGCCGCACTCTAGCCGCGGGCGCGGCACCCGGCCAGCGTCGCCGCGGGCTGACGCCGGCGACGCGGCTGCCTATGCTGTCAGCCCGCCCCCAGGAGACCCGCGATGAGTGATGGCGACCAGCCGCGCAGCGGCGAATACATTCCCGCCGGCAACCGCTGGCAGGCCGCGCGCCTGCGCGTGATCCGCGTGCCGGCCGTCGGCACGCTGGGATTCGGCTCGATGCTGGCGATTGCCATCAGCTACGACCACAACCACTCGATCGGCTGGGCGATCCTGCATGGTCTGCTGTCCTGGCTGTTTGTGCTCTACGCCGCCCTGTTCTACTGACGGCCACGCTGTGATGCGCCACCGCGCACAGCCGCTCGAGCTGGATCCGGCCGTTCAGATGCTCGAGCGCGCTGCGCAGCCGCTGATGCGCGCTGAGCAGATCGTCAGGCATGTCGCCGGGGCGCACCCCGCGCTCCACCAGCCCGTAGTATTCGGAGACCATGCGCTCGACCGCCTGCTTCATCAGTTCCTGCTTGGGCATCACCCGTCCTCCTTCCCGCCGCCGTGGGGCCATGAGCCCATGACGGATGCTGACGGGCAAACGGGTGCACTGTCCGGTATCGGACAGATGAGCGGCGCAGCGGGCGCGCCCTGCGGCGGCAGCCGGACATGAACGAACGCACCCGGCGCGCACTGGCGAAGTGGCCCAACGTGCCGGCGCTCTACGGCTGGCTCGCGCTCGACCGGCGCGGACGCTGGCGCCTGCGCGGCGAGCTCATCACCCACCCGCATCTCGTCGACAGCATCAACCAGCACTATGCGGCCGACGCCCAGGGGCGGTGGTATTTCCAGAACGGGCCGCAGCGGGGCTACGTCTCGCTGGAATACGCGCCGCTGGTTCTGCGCGCCAGCACTGACGGCACGCTGCTCACGCACACCGGCCGCACGGTGACGGCTCCCGGCGCCGCCTATCTCGATGAAACCGGTGCGCTGCTGCTGCAGACCGAGCATGGCCCCGGCGTGCTCGACGACCAGGATCTGGGCTGGGCGCTGGCACGCCTGAGCGTCGCGGGCACTGCGATCGACGAAGACGCGCTCGCCGTCGCGCTGGCGCTGCCCTGCGGCAGTCCGACCGCGCTGCAGCTCGACACCGGGCGCGGCCGACTGCCGGTGGTGCGACTGGATGCCGCCGACGCCCCGGCCCGCCTCGGCTTCGTGCGCGAGCCGCAGCCCTAGGACCGCTTGGCGCGCAGCGCCTCGGCCAGCGCGTTGCCCAGCGAGCCGGTCTGCGGTGCGGCGGGTTTGCCGCGCGACGGCGCGGTGCGCTCCGGGCGCCCCGCGGCAGCGGCCGCCGGCCGCGCGCTGCCGTCATCCTTGCGCATCGACAGCGCGATGCGCTTGCGCTTGGCATCGACGTCGACGACGCGCACCTTGACGATGTCGCCGGCCTTGACCACCTGGTGCGGATCCTTGACGAAGCGGTCGGCCAGCTGCGAGACATGCACCAGACCGTCCTGGTGCACGCCGATGTCGACGAAGGCGCCGAATGCGGCGACGTTGGTCACCGTGCCTTCGAGCACCATGCCGGGCTTGAGATCGGCGATTTCGTTGACGCCGTCCTGGAACGATGCGGTGCGGAACTCCGGACGCGGATCGCGCCCCGGCTTCTCCAGCTCGCCCAGGATGTCGCGCACCGTCGGCAGGCCGAAGTGCTCGTCGACGAAGCGCCGCGGATCGAGCGCCTTGAGCGCTGCGCTGTCGCCCATCAGCGTCCGCAGATCGCGGCCGCAGGCGGCGACGATCTTGGCAGCGACGCCGTAGGCCTCGGGATGCACCGACGACGCATCGAGCGGTTCATCGCCGTCGCGGATGCGCAGGAAGCCGGCACACTGTTCAAAGGTCTTCGGCCCCAGGCGCGACACGCTGAGCAACTCGCGGCGTGAGCGGAAGCGGCCGGTGCTGTCGCGGTGCGCGACAATCGCCTGCGCCAGCGATTCGCCGACGCCGGAGACGCGCGCCAGCAGCGGCGCCGAGGCGGTGTTGAGATCGACGCCGACGGCATTGACGGCGTCCTCGACGACCGCGTCGAGTGCGCGTGCGAGGCGGTACTGATCGACGTCGTGCTGGTACTGGCCGACGCCGATCGACTTGGGCTCGATCTTGACCAGCTCCGCCAGCGGGTCCTGCAGCCGCCGCGCGATCGAGACCGCGCCCCGCAGCGACACATCGAGATCCGGAAACTCGGCGGCGGCGGTGGCAGAGGCCGAGTACACCGATGCGCCGGCCTCGCTGACGGTGACCTTGATCGGCCTGGGCGCCGGCAGCGCCGCGAGCAGGTCGGCGACCAGCTTGTCGGTCTCGCGGCTGGCGGTGCCGTTGCCGATCGCGATCAGCTCGACGCCGTGGTGTTTGATCAGGCGCGCCAGCTCGGCCTGCGCACCGCGCACGTCATTGCGCGGCTGGAACGGGTACACCGTGGACGTGTCGAGCAGCTTGCCGGTGCCGTCGACGACCGCGACCTTGACCCCGGTGCGAATACCCGGATCGAGCCCCATCGTCGCGCGCGACCCGGCCGGGGCCGCCAGCAGCAGGTCCTTGAGGTTGCGCGCAAACACCTGGATCGCCTCGGCCTCGGCGCGCTCGCGCAGCTCCAGCATCAGGTCCACCGACAGGCTCAGCGAGAATTTCACCCGCCAGCTCCAGCGCACAACCTCGAACAGCCAGGCGTCGGCGGCGCCGCCGTTGGCCCGCACGCCGTAGGCGCTGGCGATCAGGCTTTCCACCGGCTTGATCGCCGACGGATCGTCGGCGTCGACTTCGATCTCCAGCGCCAGCACCTCCTCGTTGCGCCCGCGCATCATCGCCAACGCCCGATGCCCCGCGACCTTCGCCCACGGCTCGCGGTGCGCGAAATAGTCGGCGAACTTCGCGCCCGCCTCCTGCTTGCCGTCGATCACCGTCGACCGCAGCACGGCATGCTCGCGCAGATAGCCGCGCAGCCGCCCCAGCAGCTCGGCATTCTCGGCGAACTGCTCGGTGAGAATGTCGCGCGCGCCCTCGAGCGCGGCCTTGGCGTCCACGACCTGCTCGCTGAGATAAGCCGCCGCCGCCTCGAGCGGCACCCGCGTGCGGTCGGCCAGCAGCGCTTCGGCCAGCGGCCCGAGTCCCTTCTCGCGCGCGATCTCCGCGCGCGTGCGGCGCTTGGGCTTGTACGGCAGGTACAGATCTTCCAGCTCGGCCTTGGTCGCCACCGCGCCGATCTTGGCTTCGAGCTCGTCGGTCAGCTTGCCCTGGCCGCGAATCGAGTCCAGCACCGTGGCGCGCCGCGCCTCGAGCTCGCGCAGATACGCCAGACGCTCCTCGAGCAGACGCAGCTGGCTGTCATCGAGCCCGCCGGTGACTTCCTTGCGGTAGCGCGCGATGAACGGCACGGTGGCGCCTTCGTCGAGCAGCGCGATGGCGGCATCGACCTGCTGCGGGCGCGCGGCGATTTCGCTGGCGATGGTGGTGGCGATGCGCGGGAAGCTGGACATCGTTGGGCGGGGTCGTTCGGATGGGCGCGCGACCATAGCGCGCCGCTTCCGCGCTGCCAATCTGGAAAAACGCCGGCGACTATGATGGGCGCGCGCCACACTTCGGAGGGCAGGCATGGGCACGAGCAAGCGGCTGAATCCTCTGGACTGGGCCTTCCTCGCGCTGGAGTCGCGCGAATCGATGATGCATGTCGGCGCCCTGCTGCCGTTCACGCCACCCGCCGATGCGCCCCGCGATCTGCTGCGCCGGCTGATGGAGGAACTGCGCGGCCAGATCAGAGCCTGCCCGCCCTGGAACCAGAAGCTGCGCTTTCCCGACTTCGCCGCCAGCCCCTGGCAGCGCTGGGTCGAGGATCCGCACGTCGACATCGATTACCACGTCCGCCGCTCGGCGCTGGCCATACCCGGCGACGAACGCGAACTCGGCATCCTGGTGTCGCGCCTGCACAGCAACCCCCTCGACTTCCACCGCCCGCCGTGGGAAGTGCACTTCATCGAAGGCCTGGAAGGCGGCCGCTTCGCGATGTACGTGAAGGTGCATCACGCGCTGGTCGACGGGTACAGCGGTATCCAGCTGCTCTCGCACAGCCTGTCGCCGGATCCCGACGAGCGCCACACGCCGATGTTCTTCGCTCGCCGACCGGCGCCGCGCCGGCGCAAGGCACGCAGCGCGCCGGCGACGCTGGCCACGCTGCTGCGGCTGCTGCGTGACCAGGCCGGCACCACCCGCAGCATCGCCACCGCACTGCGCAACACGCTGCGCCGCGACCATCCGTCTCTGGCCGCGCCGATGCAGGCGCCGAACTCGATCCTCAACCGCAGCATCGGCCGCAACCGGCGCTTCGCGACGCAGCAGTTCACCATCGCCGAGATCCGGCAGATCGCGCGGCGCTTCGACGCCACGATCAACGACATCGTGCTGGCCGTCTGCGCCGCGGCGCTGCGGCGCTTTCTCGGCGAACTCGGCGCGTTGCCGGACCGGCCGCTGACGGTGATGGTGCCGGTGAATATCCGCCGCGCACACGACACCGAAGTCGGCAACGCGGTCGGCGCGATCCTGGCTTCGCTGGCCACGGACATCGACGACCCGGTCGCGCGCACGCGCGCGATCGTGGCGTCGACGCGCGAGGCCAAGGCGCAGCTGTGCGGAATGTCCCAGGCCGGCCTCCTGCAGTACAGCGCGCTGCTGATGGCGCCGATGCTGCTGTCGCAACTGCCCGGCGCCGCCGGTCACGTGCGTCCGGACTTCAACCTGGTGATCTCGAACGTGCCGGGACCGCAACAGCCGCTGTACTTTCGCGGCTGCCGCATGGACGCGTACTACCCGCTGTCGATCCCGTTTCACGGCTACGGACTCAACATCACCGCGATCAGCTATGCCGGCGCGCTGAACTTCGGCTTCACCGGCTGCCGCGACACCGTGCCCCATCTGCAGCGTCTGGCCGTGTACAGCCGCGAGGCGCTCGCCGAACTGGAAGTCGCCTGAGCGCCGGCCCGCGCGGCGGCACGGGTCGATCACCATGGGGCGCTTCTCCTAATTCGTCTTTGACCTACGTCAAATTCCTCAGGCCGCCGCAGCAGCACACTCGGGCGCACCATCTTGCTGCAGCCGACCCGACGCATTCCGCGGGTGCGGCGCCGTGTCGCCGACCTGCCCATGCCTGTTAACGATCCCAGTCCCCGCAGTGGAACCCTCGTCGCCGGCGGCGGCCTTGCCAGCATCGTCACCGCCCTCGAACTGCTCGAGTCAGGCCAGCACGTGACGGTGCTCGAGCGCGGTGCCGCGCTCGGCGGGCTCGCCGGCCAGGCCTTTGGCGGCATGCATCTGGTGGATTCGCCGCTGCAGCGGCGGATGCGCATCCGTGACACTCACGCCCTGGCACTGGCCGACTGGCATCAGTTCGCCGAATACGACGACGACGATCACTGGCCGCGCGCGTGGGCCGAGCGGTACGTGACCCGCTGCGTGCCCGACATCTATGAATGGCTGCGGCGCCACCACGTGCGCTTCATGCCCGCGGTGCTGTGGGCCGAGCGCGGCTGGCACCGGCCCGGCAACTCGGTGCCCCGTTATCACGTGGTCTGGGGCACCGGCCAGCACCTGACCGCGGCACTGCTCGCCGCATTGGGGACCCACCGGCATGCCGACCGCCTCAAGGTGCTGACCGGCCACCGGGTCATCGGCCTGGACCGCAGCAATGGCCGTGTCAGCGGCTGCCACGGCGAGCGCGCCGACGGCACCGCCTTCTCGCTCGCCGCCGAGCAGGTGGTGATCGCCGGCGGCGGCATCACCGGCAACCTGGAGCGCGTGCGCCGGCACTGGCCCGCCGCCTGGGGCGCGCCACCGCAGACGATGCTCAACGGCTCGATGCCGGAGGCCGACGGCCACCTGCACGACGTCGTCGCCGGACTCGGCGGCCGCCTCACGCATCTGGACTGGATGTGGAATTACGCCGCCGGCGTGCATCACCCGCAGGCGCGCTTTCCCGGCCACGGCCTGAGCCTGATCCCGTGCCGCTCGGCGCTGTGGATGGATGCGCGCGGCCAGCGCATCGGCCCCGAACCCCTGGTCACCGGCTTTGACACCCGCCACCTGGTCGAACGCGTGGCGCAGGTCGGCGCGCCGCACACCTGGCAGCTCCTCAACCGCCGCATCGCGGTGCGCGAGCTGGCGGTATCCGGCTCGGATCACAACGTCGAGATGCGCGACCGGCGCCTGTTCAGCTTCCTGCTGCGCTCGCTCGCCGGCAACGCGCCGCTGACGGACCGCATGTGCCGCGAGTGCAGCGACTTCGTCGTCGCCGACACCCTGCCGGCGCTGGCGGACGGCATGAACCGCCTGGTCGGCGACCGCGCGGTCGACGCCGGCGTGCTCGAAAGCCAGATCCGCGCCTACGACGACCAGATCCGGCGCGGCCCGCGCTATCACAACGACGACCAGCTGCGGCGCATCGAGCAGCTGCGTCGCTGGCCCGGTGACCGCGTGCGCACCTGCGCCTACCAGCCGATCCTCGACCGGCGCGCCGGACCGCTGATCGCGATCCGCACCTTCGTCGTCACGCGCAAGTCACTCGGCGGCATCCAGACCGATCTCGACAGCCGAGCCCTCGACGACAGCGGCCAGCCGATCCCGGGGCTGTATGCGGTCGGCGAGGCTGCCGGCTTCGGCGGCGGCGGCTACAGCGGCCGGCGCTCGCTCGAAGGCACCTGCCTGAGCGGCTGCATCCTCACCGGCCGGCGCGCCGCGCAGGCGATTGCCGGACGATGACCGCGGCCCGATTCCAACACCACCTGCGGCGGCTGGCGCGCGTGCGCCGCCATCCGACGGCGCACGGCGCGATGCTGCGCCAGCACCCGCAACAACGAGGAGCGACAACATGAAAAAGTGGACCGGCGCACAACTGGTGCGATACGCGCTCGAGCAGATCGGCGTGCGCTGGACGTTCGGCATTCCCGGCGTCCACAACACCGAGCTGTACGACGAGCTGGCGGCGTCCGCGCAGATCCAGCCGGTCCGCGTCGGCCACGAGGGCTGCGGCGCCTTCATGGCCGATGCGATCAGTCGCACGACCGATTCGATCGGCTGCCTCGTCATCGTGCCGGCCGCCGGCGCGGCGATGGCCGCCAACGGCATCGGCGAGGCCTATCTCGACGGCATCCCGATGCTGATCATCTCCGGCGGCGTGCGCACCGATCTGCCCTACCACTATCAGGTGCACGAGATGGACCAGCTCAAGCTGGTCGACGGCATCACCAAGGCGCGCTACCGCGTGCAGACGCATGCCGACATCGTGCCGACGCTGTTCGAGGCCTACCGCACCGCGCGCGCCGGCGAGCCCGGACCGGTGTTCGTCGAAATCCCGGTCAACCTGCAGCTGTTCCCGGCCGAGCTGCCGGCGCTGCCCGCGTTCACGCCGTACGCGCCGGATCAGGCCGTCTCCGAGGCCGCACTCGATGCGGCGGTGGCGCTGCTGCGCAGCGCACGCAAGCCGGGGCTGTTCCTCGGCTGGGGCGCGCACCGCGCCAGCGAACGCGCCATCCGTCTGGCCGAGCAGCTCAACGCGCCGGTGGCGACCTCGCTGCAGGGCCTGAGCGTCTTTCCCGCCTCGCACCCCCTGCACTGCGGCATGGGCTTCGGGCCGGCGGCCGTGCCGGCGGCGACCGAGGCGTTCGCGGACTGTGACTGCGTGATTGCCGTGGGCGTGCGCTTTGGCGAGATCGCCACCGGCAGCTTCGGCCTGAAGCAGGACTGGAAACTGCTGCACGTCGACATCAATCCGGCCGTGTTTAACGTCAACTACCGTGCCGACGTCGCCATCGAGGGCGACGCCGGCGTGGTGCTCGACCGGCTGCTGGCGCGCCTCGAAACCCAGCCGGCGCGGCCCGATACCGGGCTGCGGGCGCAGATCCGCCGCGACAAGAAGCGCTACATCGACGAATGGCTCGAACATGCGAGCGGACCGCGCGTCAATCCGGCGAGCTTTTTCCGCAGCCTGCGCCTGGCGCTGGACGACGAAGCCATGATCGTCGCCGATGACGGCAATCACACCTTCCTGGTCGCCGAGCTGATGCCGATCCTGGGCAGCGGCCGCTTCATCTCGCCCACCGACTTCAACTGCATGGGCTACTGCGTCCCGGCCTGCATCGGCACCGCGCTGGCCCATCCCGACCGGCAGGTGGTCGGCATTGTCGGCGACGGCGCGTTCGCGATGACCTGCATGGAGATCCTGACCGCGACCGAGCTGGGCCTGGGCATCGTCTATTTCGTCTTCAGCGATGGCGAGCTGTCGCAGATCGCGCAGGCACAGAAGCTGCCCTACAACCGCAAGACCTGCACCGTCCTGCCGCGACTGCAGGTCGAGGGCGTGGCCACGGCCACCGGCGCGGCCTACCTGTCACTGAGTGGCAGCGACGACACCGGCGCGGTGATCGACCGCGCACTGAGCACCGCACGCAGCGGCCGGCCGGTCATCGTTGACGTGGCGGTCGACTACTCCAAACCGACGCGCTTCACGCGCGGCATCCTCAAGGCCAACTTTGAACGCATGCCGGTGGCGATGAAGCTGCGCATGGCCGGACGCGCGCTGTACCGTCGCGTACTGCCGACGACGCCGGCGTGAACGCCCGGGCGCCGGGCCACCGCGAGGGGCCCGGCGCCTTCAGGCCAGGCGCATCGCCGTGCGCGCAGCCGCACCCTCCGCCACAAAGCGGCCACAGGCGGTAACGCCGTCGAGCCAGCGCTGCGGCTGCATCGCCGACATCCAGCCGTGCAGCAGCTGCTCCATCAGGTGCGCGCGCTCGGCGTCGCTCGTGACCCGGTTGAGCTCCGGAAACAGAAACTGGTTCTCACGCTCGCCGTGATGCTCCAGCACGTGCTTGAACACCGCCTCGCGCTCGATCAGCGCGATGAGCTGACGCGGCGCGGGCCGGTGCAGGGTGGCAATGTGCGCGCGGAGCTTGTCCAGCAGCTGCAGCAGCTTGCGGTGCTCGTGATGGAGGACCGTGGCCTGGCGGTGCTGCGCCGGCGCCTGCGCCGCCGCGCGTGCCGTGAACAGCGGCAGCAACAGCTCGTCTTCCTGCTGCACGTGCAGCGCAAGCCCGGCGGCGAAGGTGTCGAGACTGCTGCGCGCGTCGTCCAGCCGCCCGGCCAGCAGCAGTTCCTGATGCTGCAGGAACTGCTCGTCGAGTTCGGTGTGCACGGCGTTGAGCGCGAACAGGCTCAGGGTCGCGGCGCGGTTGCAACGGGGCGGGGACGTCGTGCTCATCGGCTCACTCCGGGATGGTCTGTGGTTCGGCCGCGGCGTGCGCGGCGATCAGTGCCGCCAGCTGCACGACGTCGACGCCCTGCGGCGGCGGCCCGCTTTTCCTCAGACCGTGCTCGTACAGGCGAATGTGCCGGGTCGGCGCGAGGCCATTGACCTCGAAGACGCCGCGGCCGCAATCGATCGGGCAGCCGTCGATCACCCAGGTCTGACGCCCGATCAGCTGACGCAGAAAGCGCGGCCGGCGCGCGCCGATGCCGGCGAGGCAGGACATTTCCGCGCCGTGCCTGCGCTCCAGCTCGCGCGCGAGGTCGTACGCCAGGCGCGCGATCCACGAACACCCGGCGCAGGCGTAGACCAGCGGCCGGGCCGCTCCCTCCCCACCGGCTGCTGGGTCGTCTGCGCTCATGCGCGCAGCCTAGCGGCTGGCGC
This sequence comes from Fontimonas sp., assembly GCA_041592255.1. Lineage (GTDB taxonomy): Bacteria > Pseudomonadota > Gammaproteobacteria > Nevskiales > Nevskiaceae > Solimonas. The sequence goes on along the minus strand of JBFHQK010000003.1, from coordinate 17,065 downwards.
GCAAACGCCGCTTGATCGAGATCAAATCCGCGCCCGGCATTGACCCGTGTCAATGCCGGCGGGAGCGCCACTGGTCAAGCTGCCCACTCAAAGATTCATGTCACGTCCATCTTTGCTGGTACTGCGATGATCCGCTGTGCCGGCAACGGCGGCGACGAGGGTGCAGAAGTGGATATCAGAGCCAGTGAGATCGTGTCGGCGTCGCCAATCGGCGGCAAACATTCGTGCAGCGCCTGTCCGGTCGGCGACTACTGCCTGCCCCGCGGCCTGCGGCCGGCCGACGCCGAGCGCCTCGACCAGGTGATGCGGATCGGCCGGCCGCTGCAGCCCAAGCAGTACCTGTTCCATGCCGGCGAACCGCTCAAGGCGATCTACGCCGTGCGCCACGGCGCCTTCAAGAGCGTGCTGGTCGACTGCGATGGCAATGAGCAGGTGGTCGGCTTCCATGTGCACAGCGAGCTGTTCGGCCTGGATGCGATCTTTTCCGGCGTGCATCAGTGCAGCGCGGTGGCCCTGACCGCGGCCAATGTCTGCGTATTTCCGTACAAGGCGCTGATCGAGCTGTCGACCGACGTGGTGGCGCTGGCCGAGCAGCTGCTGCGCCTGCTCAGCAAGGACCTCATCACCAACATCGGCATCGCCGGCGACTACCTCGCCGATGAGCGTCTGGCGGCGTTTCTGCTGAGTCTGGCGCAGCGCATGCCGCCGCGCGGCGAGCTCAGCCGGCGCTACTCGCTGCCGATGCCGCGCGCCGATATCGCCAGCTATCTGCGCCTGGCGGGTGAAACGCTGAGCCGTGCGCTGGCGCGTTTCCAGCAGCTCGGACTGATCGATCTCAAGAACCGCACGGTGACGATCACGGATCTCGACGGCCTGCGCCAGCGCGCGCGGCGCATTCCGCCGGCCTTGCTCTAGCGCGCACGCCGTTCAGAGCGCCGACGGCGGTGGATTGAACACCCCCGCGGCGGCGCGCAGCAGCAGGTGCAGCGGTCGCGGCCAGCGCTCGGTGTCGACGGCATCGAGCAGGTTCTTGCACGACAACCCCAGTGCCGTGTTGCCGGTGATCTGCAGCCGGCGCTGGAAGAACAGCGTATCGGCATCGACACTGCGGCTGGCCAGCAGCACGAATTCGCGCAGCTGGCCGCAAAACGTCACTTCCGCGCCCCGCGTATCCCTGAGCAGCCGGATGCCGCGCCAGGTGCCGGTCAGGCACCAGTCGACGCCGATGTCGTCGATGAGGATGCGGATGCGACGGCCGCGGATCAGATCAAGGTGATGGCTATCGCCGGTATCGCGCAGCGCCAGCGCCAGTGCCCGCTCCAGCGCGAACTTCTGGATCGGGAACGGGATCTGCCGCCCCGGCTTGAAGTGCTCGGGCAGCGAAAATGCGGCGGGCGGCGGCGCGTTCATGGCAGCTCCTGGTGCGCCATCCCGGCCAGGCCGTGCCAGTAGCCGTTGCAGCTTGCGTCCGCAGCGGCGGGCGCCACCGGCGCACCGCCGGCGATCGCGCGCGCCAGTTCGTCGACTTGCGCCAGCGTGTCGCTGCCCTGCGGACTGACACGGAAAATGTCCACGCCCGCGTCGGCCAGCGCCTTCCACTGGCTGCGCAGATCGCTGGGCAGACCCGACTGGGTCTGGATGCCGTTGAGGGTGAAGATGCGCTGGCCGTCGCGCGTGTGCGCGGCAAGGCCCTGCGGATAGTCGATGCAGCGGAACTGGCACTGGTCCTTGGGCAGATCATGCGCACGCGCGGTGAAGCAGCGCGCGGAATACGCCAGCGGCAGATAACCGCAGCCGAAGACTTCGATCTCCGGCGCGGGCGCGCCGCCATCGGTCGCCAGCTGCTCGAGAATCGTGCGCAGCGTCGCGCCCGGCATCTCGACCGGCGCCACCCAGCGGCGCATGCCGTCGCGCTGCAGCACGCGCACGCTGCCGGCGTTGTAGACATTGACCGCCGGACCGACGACAAAGCCGGCGCCGGCCGCGGAGAGGATCTGCACCGCCGCCAGATCGCCGGCCTCGACGGCGTAGCGCTGCTGGCCGCAGGTGCGCCGCAGCGCCGACAGCTCGGATTCGGCCTCGATCAGCACCAGCGACGACAGCACCACTTCCTTGCCGGCGGCGGCCAGGCGATCGGCAATCGCCAGCCAGTCATCGAGATCGAGTTCGCGGCGCTTGGCGCAGACGGTCTCGCCGAGATAGACGATATCGGCGGCGCAGTCGGCGGCGCGGGCGTAGAACTCGAGCACCTGCGCACGCGGCCAGTAATACAGCAACGGTCCGAGCGAGACTTTCATCATCGGGATCTGCGGGTCATTGCCAGGGACGGTGATAGGCGCCCAGCGTGGTCTGCGAGCCCTCGGACAGCTCCGCCAGCGCCCGCAGCCATTCCGGCCGACTGGCAAAGCTGCCGGGCTGCGCCTGCAGCGCGTCGAGCGCTTTGCGCCAGACGCGCGCGACCTGGGCGACGTACGCGGGGCTGCGCTGCCGCCCTTCGATCTTGATCGCGCAGATCCCGGCGTCGCGCAGCGCCGGCAGCAGCTCCAGCGTGTTGAGGCTGGTCGGCTCCTCCAGCGCGTGCAGGGTCCTGCCGCCGACGTCGAAGCGGCCCTTGCACAGCGTCGGATAGCCGGCGCGCTCACCGTCGCCGAAGCGGTCGATGAGCACGCCGTTGAGGCGCGATTCGAGCACGTCGCCGGACTGCTCCCAGCGCACCGCCCAGGCCGGCGAGCACACGCCGCTGCGATTGGGCGAGTCGCCGGTGAGGTATGAGGACAGGTGGCAGCGGCCCTCGGCCATGATGCACAGGCTGCCGAAGCCGAACACTTCGAGCGGCACCGGGCTGCGCGCGGCCAGCGCGCGCACCTGCGCCAGCGACAGCACGCGCGGCAGCACCGCGCGGCGGATGCCGAAGCGCTGGTGGTAGTAGCGCAGCGCCTCGACATTGGTGGCCGAGCCCTGCACCGACAGGTGCAGGGCCAGCTGCGGATGCCGCTCGCGCGCGTAATCCATCAGCGCGATGTCGGCCAGGATCACCGCATCCACGCCCAGCGCCGCGGCGGCGTCGATCGCCGCGCACCAACGCGGCCAGCCGCGCGGCTCCGGATAGGTGTTGACCGCGCAGAACAGCTTGCGCCCGCGCGCGCGGACATACGCCACCGCCTGCTGCGCGGCCGCGTAATCGAAATTCAGGCCGGGAAAATGGCGCGCATTGGTGTCATCGCGAAAGCCGATGTACACCGCGTCCGCGCCGTGGTCGATCGCCGCTTTCAGCGACGGCAGGCTGCCGGCCGGACACACCAGCTCGATCGGCGCCGCGGCGGCCATCGGCGGTGCCGCCCCCGCGCCGTTCATGGTGCACACCGCCGGCCGCAGCGCCGGCGCAGCGCATGGCCGCAGGGATGATTCGTCAATGGCAGCTGCATCCGGACCCAGGTCGGTGATTCGCGGGGCGGCGACGATAGCAGCGCACCATGGCCGCGCCTTTGACCAAGATCAAAAAGCACCGCGCGCGATGCCGCTAAGCTCGGCGGTGCGGTTGCGCACGTCTGGCGCTGCGCGCCGCGACCCCCCGTCTCGCCGCCGCCTGCGCCCGCGCGCCGGTGCGTTCGCCGGCATCCGCTCCCTGCGACCATGATCAGCCATTCCAGCCTGCGCGAATTCCTCGACTTCCTCGAAATGCGCGGCGAGCTGCGCCGCGTCGCTCAGCCGGTCGATCCCCGGCTGGAGGTCACCGAACTGTGCCAGCGCAGCCTCAAGGCCGGCGGCCCGGCGCTACTGATGGAGCGCTGCGGCACCAGCGGCATTCCGGTGCTGGGCAATCTGTACGGCAGTACGCAGCGCGTGGTCTGGGCGCTGGGGCGGAAATCGTCCGCCGAACTGCGTGAAATCGGCGAACTGCTGGCCTACCTGCGCGAGCCGCAGCTGCCGCATGGCCTGGCCGATACGCTCAGCAAGCTGCCGCGCCTGCGCCAGGTGCTGCACAGCGCGCCGCAGGCCCTGCGCGATCCGCCCTGTCAGGAGAACGTGCTGCGCGGCGCGGACGTCGACCTGCAGCGGCTGCCGATCCCCACCTGCTGGCCCGACGATGCCGGGCCGCTGCTCAGCTTCGGCCTGGTGGTCACGCGCGGACCGTACAAGGAGCGGCACAACGTCGGCGTCTATCGCCAGCAGCTGATTGCGCCGAACAAGCTGATCATGCGCTGGCTGCCGCATCGCGGCGGCGCGATCGACTTCCACGACTGGTGCGAGGCCCGTCCCGGCGAGCCGTTTCCGCTCGCGGTCGCGATCGGCGCCGATCCGGGGACGACGCTGGCAGCGGTGACGCCGATTCCCGACACGGTGTCCGAATACCAGTTTGCCGGACTGATCCGCGGCGCACGCACCCAGCTGACGCGCTGCCTCACCAACCCGCTGCAGGTGCCGGCCACTGCCGAGATCGTGCTCGAAGGGCACATCGTGCCCGGCGAGGAGGCGCTGGAAGGACCGTTTGGCGACCACACCGGCTATTACAACGCCCAGGGCAGGTTCCCGGTGTTCACCGTCGACTGCATCACTCACCGCCACCGGCCGATCTACCAGAGCAGCTACATGGGCCGCTCGCCCTGGGACGAACCCTCGGTGATGGCCGCGGCGCTCAACGAAGTCTTCGTGCCGCTGCTGCAGAAGCAGTTTCCCGAGATCGTCGATTTCTACCTGCCGCCGGAGGCCTGCTCCTACCGCGTCGCCTGCGTCTCGATCCGCAAGCGCTACCCCGGACATGCACGGCGCGTGATGATGGGAATCTGGTCCTACCTGCGTCAGTTCAGCTACACCAAATACATCATCGTCACCGACGAGGACATCAACGTGCGCGACTGGAGCGAGGTCATCTGGGCGCTGTCGACCCGCGCCGACCCGGCGCGCGACAGCCTGATCACCGAGCGCACGCCGATCGACTATCTCGACTTCGCCAGCCCGGTCGCCGGTCTCGGCGGCAAGATCGGCTTCGACGCGACGCGCAAGTGGCCGGCGGAGAGCGATCGCGTCTGGGGCCGTCCGATTGTCATGCGCGAGGATGTCGTGCGCCGCGTCGACAGCCTCTGGCAGCAGCTGTTCGGCGCATCGCCAGCCACGGCGCCGGATCTGACTTAAGTCAGGCGCGATCAGCGGCGCTGCGCTTAGCCTCGAGGCGCTGCGCGCGGGGGGGCGTTGGGGGCGCAGCGGGGCGTCATGCCGGCCAGCGGCCACACCCTGCCCGGCCGACGGCGACGCACCACACCGGACCGGCGCTGCCACGGGACTGATCGAGATCAATGCACATGCCGATGCGCCGTCACGCTGGCCGTTTCGGTCAATTCAAGTCCGAAGCGCACATTGCCGCGCACGCGTGGCCGTGCCGAGGATGCACTGATCCCCACGGCCCGCCGCCATGCCGATGAACCCGACGCCGCTGCACCCCGATGCCGGCCCCGCCGACGACCTGCCCGTCGACGCGGTGCTGGCGCAGGTCGAGCGCTTCTGCAGCGCGGACCTCGCAGCGGCCGTGGCGCAGCACGAATCCGCACTCGAACTGCCGCGCCTGCAGCGCCTGCGCGACACGCTCACCGAGATCGGCGTGCTGGGCGCGGCGGACGAGCCGGGCTGCGGACTGGCGCTGTGGGAGGCGGCCGCGACGCCGCGCGGCCGGGCGCTGTCGCTGGCGGTGCTGAGCGCGCTGTCACGGCACAGCATCGGCGTGGCCTGGCACCTGCACCAGCTTGCGCTGACGCAGCATCTCGAGCGGCGGCTGGCGCTGCGCTCCGGACTGCGCGCGGTGGCCGTGCTCCAGGGTCACCACGGCCTTGCCGCCGGCGCGGTGGCGTCCTGGATCGCCGGCCACGACCTCGATGCGGAACACCGCGCGCTGCTGCGCGACCACTATGACGCGGCGCGGCCGCCCGGCCTGCTGCTGCACACCGGCGGCGACTGGGACGCCGCGTGGCTGCCGGCGGTCGACGCCGACGGCGCGCTGCACTGGCAGTGCTGGCGCCGTGACCAGCTCGAGGTGCGCGAACAGGCGCACGCGCACGGCCTCGACGAGCTGGTGCTGTACAGCCTCATGCGCCGCGCGCATGGCACGCCGCTGTGTGCGTCGGCACTGGCTGCGCCGGCGGCGCGCCGGCTGGCGGCGGAGCTGCTCAGCCTCAATGCGCTGGCCCAGCTCGCCGCTGCGCTGGGCGGCGTGCAGCACGCGCGCCGGCTGGCGCAGGACTATGCGCAGCTGCGGCATCAGGGCGGCAAGCGCATCGCCGCCCATGCGGCGGTGCAGCTGCTGCTCGGCACCAGCGCCGACGCGGCGATGATGGCCTCCGCCGCACTCGAACGCCTGAGCGGCCCCGATCCGGCCGATCCGGCCACGCTGGCCGCGCTGTTTCGTGCGCGCGCGGTGCTGCATCCGCTGTGCTGCCGCGCCACCAGCGATGCGCTGCAGGTCTTCGGCGGCCTCGGCTACATGCGCGACACCGGGCTGGAAAAAATCCTGCGCGACCAGAACACGCTGCGCGTGATCCACGGCAGCCCGGTCGAGCTGCAGCTGGCCGCCCACCGCCTCGAGGAATCCGAACCGTGACTTCTGCCGGCGCCGCAGTGCATCTCGATGGCCATGTGGCCCCCACCGACGCGCTGTCGCCGCGCCGGGCATTCGCCGCGCTGTCGCGGCTGTCGCGGCCGCTGATCGCCTACGACCCGCTGGATCAGTGGGAGGTCGAGACCCGGCGCCTGCCGTGGAGCCTGCGGCGGCTGCGGCGGCGCAGCCGCGCGTTCGCCACCACCGTGCTGGCGCCGCGGGCACTGGCCGTCGATGCCGCCGGCCATCGGCCGCCCGGCGTGCTGACGCCGGAGCTGGCGCAGGTGATCGCCGCTGCGGGGCGCGCCGGCCTGCTCAGCGACATGCTGCCGGCGCCGCTGGGTTCGGCGTCCTGGCTGCAGTTCCGCCATCCGGTGACGCTGCAGCAGAGCATCCGCGTCGAAGAGCTGGCCCGCGCCTGCGGCGGTCTGATGCTGCTGCTGTCGGCCAATGCACTGGGGGCGATGCCGATCGCGCTGTCCGGCGATGCGCGCGCGATCCGCCGCTTCCTGCTGCCGGTGCTGCGCGCGCAGAAACGCGGCCTGCCGCAGCTGTTCGCCTTCGCCATCACCGAGCCCGGCGGCGGCTCCGACGTCGAGGAGAGTCACGGCGCGCTGCATTACCGGCCCGGCGTCGTCGCCCGGCGCGTCGAGGGCGGCTGGAGCCTGTCCGGACGCAAGGTGTTCATCAGCGGCGGCGACATCGCCCACAGCCTGACCGTGTTCGCCGCGCTCGAGCACGAAGGCCTCGCGTCGTGGACCTGCTTCCTGGTGCACCGCGGCGCACCCGGCCTGCGGGCGACGCGCAACGAGCTGAAGATGGGCATGCGCGCCTCGTCAGCCACCGAGCTGGAATTCAACGACGTGCATGTGCCCGACGACCAGGTCATCGGCGGACTGCGGCAGGGCTGGGCCCTCAACCGCGCCACGCTCAACACCTCGCGCGCGCCGGTGGGCGCGATTGCCGTGGGCCTGGCGCAGGGCGCCACCGACGTCGCCTTCGACTTCGCCTGCCGCATGCGCCTGGCCGGCAAACCCCTGATCCAGTTCCAGCATGTGCAGCTGCAGCTGGCGCAGATGCTGGCCGAAACCTCGGCCGCGCGGGCGTTGATCTGGCAGAGCGCCGACGGCTGGACCCCGCGTCAGGCCAGCGCCGCGATTTGCAAGTTCCACGCCACCGACACCGCGGTACGCGTGGCCGACATGGCCATGGACCTGCTCGGCAACCACGCCGTGCTGCATGGAGCCGGCGCCGAAAAGCTGTTCCGCGATGCGCGACTGACGCAGATCTTCGAAGGCACCAACCAGATCAACCGGCTGGCCGTGATCGAGGATCTGCAGGAAACGCTGCTCGCACGCCTGGCCGATCCCGAACCACCCAGAATTGAGGGGAATCCACATGTCCGCTGACCTCCAGGACCCGTTCTTCCGCGTCCCGCGCACCCGCCACCCGACCAGCGCCGGTGTCGTCGAGCTGCCGATCCTCTACCACGACTGCACGCAGGTGCAGGCCTACTTCCTCTGCGAACCGGAGCGGGTCGAACAGGCGCTGGCCGGCAGCGGCCTGCGCGCAGGGCTGCACCTCGGCCGGCGCGCACTGGTGGCGATGGCCTTCTACGAATACCGCGGCACCAGCATCGGCAGCTACAACGAGGTCGGGCTTGCGGTGCCGGTGGTCGCGGCCACGCGCCGCCCCTCGGCGTGGACCTGGCCGGATCTGTTCCGGCGCGTCGACCACCCGCGCCGCGACGTCGGCTATCGCGTCCTGCACCTGCCGGTGACCACGGCGGCGGCCAACGCCGCCGGACGCGAGCTGTGGGGCTTGCCCAAGTTTGTCACCGAGATTCCCTTCGCCTTCGATGCCGAGTGTTTCCGCGGCGCGGTGCTCGATCCCGCCGACGGCTCCACCATCTGCGCGCTCGAGGGCCGCCCCGGCATCGGCCTGCCGTCACCGACGCTCGATCTGCTGCTGTACTCGGAACTCGCCGGACAGCGCCTGCGCACGACGGTGAACACCCGCGGGCACACGCGCGGTTTTGCGGCCGGCTCGGTGCGACTTGAGATCGGCGGTTCGCAGCACCCGATGGCCGAGACGCTGCGCACGCTCGGACTGCACGGCGCCAGTCCGCTGCTGCTGGGCCTGACGCCGGATTTCCAGTCCCGCCTCAATGCCGGCGTCGCCACCGCGTCCGCGGATCAGCCGGCGCGCACGCCGACCCCCGCGCATTCCTGATCCCACCCCCACGCCCGCACCCCGCGGCACCGGAGTTGTCTCAATGCAGTGCACCCGATTCCCGTCCCTGGCGACGGTCTGTCGCTTCTGGACCGTGGTCTTCGTCATCGTCGGCCTTGGCTTTGCGCTGACGCCGCAGCTGATCGCCGAGCTGCTCAACCGGCTGGCCGCGACACTGGGACTGACGCCGGGCATCCCGACCGGGCGCGATTCGCTGTGGTACATGCTGGCGCTGTCGCTGATGGCGACCCTGGCGTATCTGAGCTGGGAAGCCGCGCGGCCGCAGGCGCCGCCGACCGCGCTGCGCGCCGTGCTGCTGTCCAAGATGGTCAGTACCGCCGGTTTTGTCATGGCCGCGCTGACGCTGGCCAGCGGCTGGCTGCTGGGCGCCGTCGCCGACGGCTTTGTCGCACTCACGCTGCTGCTGGCGTGGCGCTGCGGCGCCCGGGGTGAATCCGCTTGAGCACCGCCCCCGCACTGGCGCGCCGCTGGTTGCGCGCGCGCGGCCTGGCGGCGGACGCCGCCGACGCCGCCGCATCCGCCGCGTGGGCGCGCATCGCCCGCTACCCGCGCCATATCCGGATGCTCGCGCACATCGCCGCCTGGAGCGCCGAATGCCTGTTTCCGCTGCTGCTGCTGGGACGTCTGCGCCGCGCCAGCCGCCTTGATGACGACAGCTTCGACCGTCTCGAGCGCCGCGCCCACGGCGCACGCCGGCTGGCACCGCGCGTGCTGTTCCTGCTGCTGCGCGTGCCGCTGTGGGAGCAGCTGTTTCCCGAGCGCACGCCCGCATCACAGCCGCATCCGTTGCAGCGCGCGCTGCAACACCCGGCGCGACTGAGCGACGCGGAGATCGTCGACGTGCTCGTGATCGGCTCGGGCGCCGGTGGCGCGCCACTGGCGGCGGCGCTGGCCGAACGCGGCCGCAGCGTCGTCATCCTCGAGGCCGGCGGACTCGTGCACGGCCAGACCACGGCCGGCGCGCTCGAGCACTACTACATCGAGCAGGCGTTCCTGGCTGGCATCGGCCGCGGCGGCGCGATGACCGCGCTGATGGCCGGACGCAATGTCGGCGGCACCACGCCGATCAATTCCGGCACCTGCCTGACGCCGCCGCGCGAGTTCCTGCGCCGCTGGGACGCACTCACCGGCCTGCCCTTCAGTGACGGCCTGCTCGACGGTGAACTGGCCCAGGTCGCCGCGGCCCTGGGCATCGGCGTGCCCGAGCGCCGGCTGCTCGGCGCATCGGCCGAGATCTTCGAGCGCGGCCTGCTGCGGCTGGGGCGCCCCGGCGCCCACGTGCTGCCGCGCAACACGCCGCAGTGTCGCGGACTCGGGCGCTGCCCGTTCGGCTGCCCGGAACATCGCAAGCACAGCACCGACATCGCGTTCCTGCCGCAGGCGCTGCAGCACGGCGCCCGCCTGCTGCCGCAGACGCGCGCGACGCGCATCGTCGAGGATGCACACGGCGTCACCGTCCACTACCGGCGCAACGGCGCCAGCGGCACGCTGCGGGCACGCCGCTGCGTACTCGCCGCCGGCGCGCTGGGCACGCCGCAGCTGATCCGCAGCAACCGCCTCGGCAGCCACTGGCGGCGCGCCGGCGACGATCTGCGCCTGCATCCCGCCGCCAAGGTGCTGGCACTGATGCCCGAAGCGGTGCACGGCGAGCGCGGCATCGCCCAGGGCATGGGCTACCGCGCACCCGAGCTGCCGCGCATCGTCTTCGAAGGCATCTTCACGCCCAAGGGCGTGGTCGCTCCGGCGCTGGCCTGCGCCGGGCGCGAGGCCGACCGCTGGCTTGACCGCTACGACCACGCCGCCAGCTTCGGCATGATGGCGCTCGACCGCGCCAGCGGCTCGATCCGCTGGATCGCCGGCGTGCCGCTGCTGCGCTACACGCTGCACCCCGACGACGTGCTGGACCTGGCGCGCGGCATGAAGCTGATGGGTGAGGCGTTCTTCGCCGCCGGCGCGCAGCGCGTGCTGCTGCCGCTGCCCGGCCTGCACAACAGCTTCGGCAGCGCCGCCGAGCTGGCGCACTTCGACCCGGCGCACGTGGCCGCGCGCCACATCCTGTGCAGCGGATTCCACCCGCAGGGCACCGCCGGCATCGGCCGCGTGATCGATGGCGACCTGCGCCTGCTCGGCAGTCGTCACGTCTACGTCAGCGACGCCTCGGCACTGCCCGACACCCCCGGCGTCAACCCGCAGGTCACGATCATGGCGCTGTCGCTGCGCCTGGCCACACATCTGCATCACCGCCTGGCGCCCTCCACCGGCTGAGGCCTCCGCAACGCTGATTTGATGCAGCTCCGCGGGCGCACCGCCGGACCGGGCGACGGTGCGCCTGCGCTTCATGCGCCGTGCGTTGAGGTACGCTAACGCGGCCGCGCTGCCGCGGGCACGCGGGGCTTTGACCCAAGTCAAAGCATGCATTCACACGGCTGGTAAATCTCTTTCATGCATGTCCCATACCGTATTTCGGCGACGGGGTGCGGCGCCGCCGTCGCGCTGGCGCTCGTCGCTGCGCCAGCGGCCGCGGACAGCGGATGGGAATGGACCTGGCGCAACACCCTGTCCGCCGGCGCCAGCTGGCGCACCGAGGCGCGCGACGAGCGACTGATCGGCAAGGCCAGCCTGGACCCGCAGCTGTGCGCCGCCGACGACTGCATCGGCACACGCAGCGACGACACCACGGCCAACCAGCGTTTTCTGGCCGCCCCGGGATCGCTGTCCTCGAACACCGACGACGGCTCGCTCAACTTCGACCAAGGCGACATCGTCGCTGCGGCCGGCAAGTGGAGCAGCGCGCTCGAACTGTCGCGCGGGCCGTGGCGCATGCGGGCGTCGGCGCTGGCCTTCTACGATCCGGTCAATGCCGACTTCCGCGATGTCCACCCGAATCGTCTGGTCGCCCCCGGACCGCAGCCCGGCGTCGCGGTGCGGACCCCGCGCGGCGACGAGGCGATCCGGGCGATCGGCCGCGACCTGCAGTGGCGGGAGGGCTGGGTGCGCTACGACGGCACCGCGGCCGACACGCTGCCGCTGAGCCTGTCGATTGGCCGGCAGACGCTGGCCTGGGGCGGCTCGGCGTTCGCCACCCAGGGCACGCTCAACGTGGTCAATCCGCTCGACAGCAACGCGCTGACGCGTCCCGGCGCGCGGCTCAGCGAAACCCTGCTGCCGGTCGGCCAGGCCATCGTCGAGATCGGCCCCAATGCCGCCGGCTGGAGCCTGGAGGGTTTCTATCAGTTCGAGTGGCGGCCCTACGGCCTGCCGGCACGCGGCTCGCTGCAGTCATTCTTTGACGCCGGCAACGAGCCGGACACAGGCGACCACGTCGTCGCGCTGTTCGCCAAGGCGCCCAACGATCCGGAGCAGCTCGGCACGCCGGCGCAGCCGCTGCTGGCCGCGATCTCCGCCACCAGCTACTCGCTGCTGCGCGCGCCCAACCGCGAGCCCCCGGGCACCAACCAGTTCGGCGTGGCGCTGTACCGCAACTTCGGCGACGCCATCTCCGGCGAGTTCGGCCTGTTCGCGGCGCGCTATCACAGCCGCATCCCGGTGCTGTCCGTCTACGCCGCGCAGGCCAGCTGCACGCGGCGCGAGGGCAACGCGCAGCGCCGCGATACCGCCAGCGGACTGCAGTTCCTGGCCGACTGCGGCATTCCGTTCGTGCAGCAGCCCGGCCGCGATTTCGAGGCGCTGCCGGTGGACAGCGCGCGCTGGTTCCTCGAATACCCGGAGGCGGTGAGCCTGTTCGGCATGGCGCTGCATGCCGAGCGCGACGGCTGGATCGTGCAGGCCGAGGCGGCGTACCGCCCCAACCATCCGGTGCAGGTCGACATGGAGGATGTGATGTTCGCGGCGGTGCAGCCGGCCTTTCCGCGCGCCGACCTGGACCTGTCGAGCCTGCTGCCCGGCCTGGGCACCGGCGCCTGGGTGCTGCCGTCGGGGCGCCGGGCGGCGCCCGATTACGTGAGCGCGTATCGCGGCGAGGTGCCCGGCGAGATCGCACCCGGCGCCTACATCCGCGGCTATGAACGGCAGCGCACGGTCAACACCATGCTCGGCCTGACCCGCGTGCTCGGCCTGGGCGCCGACATTCCGCTGGCGCTGATCGGCGAGCTGCACGCGGTCTGGCTGCCGCAGCGGCCCGACCTGCAGCGCCTGCAGTTCGAAGGCCCGGGCACGCACACGCACGCCTCCGCCGGCGTGGCTGACAGCGGCGACGGCCTGCGCCTGAATCCCGTGACCAGCGGTGGTGGCTACGTCAGCGCATCCGCCTGGGGCTATCGCCTGGCGCTGACCGCGGAGCTGCACGATGTCGCCGGCAGCGGCATCATCCTGCGGCCGTTCGTGTTCTTCGCCCACGACGTGTCCGGTGTCGGCCCCGGCCTGGCGGAAAACTTTCTTCCCGGACGGCGCATCACCACCGCGGCCCTGCGGCTGGAGCGCGCAGCCTGGAAGCTCGACCTGGTGCAGCTCTGGCATGGCGGCGGCGGGGTGCACAACCCGCTGCGCGACCGCGACCAGTTCACGGCCGCGATCTCGATGGAGTTCTGAGCATGCAACGCAGTCTGGCGATCGTGATCGTGCTGCTGGTGATTCTGATCGGCCTGGTGGCCGGCAGCATCGTCGGCACGCTGGCAACGATGCACTCCCTCCGAAGTGCCGAGGTACAGGTGGCGCTGCGCAACCAGCCGATGCGCATCATCGTGCTCGATCCGATGCAGGTGCGGGCGGATCTGCAGGCTCCGCTGCAGATCGATGTCGACGACACGCTCGATGCCCGCGTCGCGGTCGACCAGACCGTCGCACTGCCCCTCGACCAGCAACTGACGCTCAACGCCCGCTTCGACCATCCGGTGCACGTGCGCCTGGACGTGCACGTCAAGGACCGCATCGAGATCGACCAGACCATCGTCCTCAACACCGAAGTCGAGACCGAACTCTTCGGTTCGCGCCAGCGCCTGCCGATCCGCGGCCGCATCCCGATCCGCGCCAGCGTGCCGATCGACCTCGTCGTGCCGGTCGACCAGAGCGTGCCGCTGCGCTTTGAAGCGCCGATGCAGGTGCGTATCGCGCAGACGCTGCAGGTGCCGCTGCGAACCGCGTTCCAGGCGCAGGTGCCGGTCAGCGGACGCCTCACGGTGCCGGTGCTGTCCGCGCTCGAAAGCACCGTGCACGTCAAGCCGGAGCCGCTGCGCATCGAGGTCGAGTCCGCCGACCTGCGCTTTCCGGCTTCCGACATGATTCTGGACATGATGCGGCCGTGAAAGTCCTCGCACTCCTGCTGGTGCTGATCGGCGCCGGCGCGGTCGGGGCGCTGGGCGCGCACCATCTCATGCTGCTGCGCGCGCAGCGGCTGGACACGACCGTGCGCCTGGAAAACCAGCCGATGCAGATCCGCTTCCTCGACACCATCAGCGCAGAAGCGCTCGCGCTGGGGCCGCTGACGCTGGCGCCGTCGGGAACGGTGCGCGCGCAGATCCCGTTCCGGCAGACGCTCGCGGTGCCGATCCGCGACGCGCTGGCGGTGCAGGTCGACTTCGAGCAGGCCGTGCCGATGAGCCTGAACCTGGACCACACCGCGCGCATTCCGGTGTCCACCTACGCCGACATCGAAGCCACAACCCGCGCGGATTTCGCCGGCATCAAGTCCTACCGCGGCCTGAAGGTGCGCGCACGCGTGCCGCTGGAGTTCGAGCTCGAGGTGCCGATCCGCATCCGCTACCGCGGCGCGGCGCAGATCAAGCTCAGCGGACCGGCGCTGGTGCGCCTGGATGACGCGCTGCGCGTGCCGGTCAGTGAAGTGCTCGACGCGCGCATCGGCGTGAGCCAGCGCGTCTCGCCATCCCTGGCAACCTCGTTGCAGCTGCGCATGCATCCTGCCCGCGACGCCACGGCGATTCTGGTCACCGACGCGGAGCTGCAGTGCCGCGCCAGCATGCAGCCGCAACCGGAGACCTCGCGATGACCCACACCGGCTGTCATGAACCCGCCTTCATCCCGATCCGCATCGCGGTGCTCACGGTGTCCGACACGCGCACCGCCGCCAGCGACCGGTCCGGCGACACGCTGGCACAGTGTCTGTCCAGCGCCGGCCACCAGCTCGCCCAGCGGCAGATCGTGCGCGACGACGTCTACCAGATGCGCGCCGTGGTCTCGGCGTGGATCGCGGATCCGCAGATCGACTGCATGCTGATCAGCGGGGGCACCGGCATCACCGGCCGCGACCGCACGCCCGAGGCGCTGCGCCCGCTGCTCGATCGCGAGCTGCCCGGGTTCGGCGAACTGTTCCGCCACTACTCCTTGGCCGACATCGGCACCGCGACGATCCAGTCGCGCGCGTTCGCCGGCTGCGCCAACGGCACGCTGCTGTTCGCGCTGCCCGGATCGCCCGGCGCCTGCCGCACCGCATGGGAGCGGATTCTGGCGTTCCAGCTTGACGCCCGCACCACCCCCTGCAATTTCATCTCGCTGCTGCCGCGGCTGACCGAGCGCTGAGCCCGTCGGGCGCTGAGACGCGGGCCGGTGCCGGCCCGCTGTGGCCCTTGCGCGCCCGTTGACATAGATCAGTGTCCGGCGCCCGCAACGCGCGAGAATTATGGTGCTTCAGATGCATCTTATTCATCGTGCGGTGCCGGTGGTTCCGACACTGCAACACTGACCCAAGGATGTCTGCACGCAAGACCGTGCGCGGCTCCAGACGGCCCTTCAGTTGAACACCCGGGAGTGAGTCACATGGCAAACAAAGACCGCAGCGACGCCGAGATGCCGGTTGACCCGAGTCGACGCGCGTTCATCAACAGCGCCGCGGTCGCCGGCCTGGCCGGAACCGGCCTGACCATCGGCCTGGTGGCCTGCAAGCCGGAGCAAGCGCCAAGCGTGGCGTCCGCGGCGGGCGCAGCGCAGGCTGGCGGCAAGGCCAATATTCACCTCAAGCCGGGTGAGCTCGACACCTATTACGGCCTGTGGAGCGGCGGTCACACCGGCGATGTCCGCGTGCTGGGTCTGCCCTCCGGACGCGAGATTCATCGCATCCCCTGCTTCACTCCCGACGCGCTCATTGGCTGGGGCATCACCAACGAGTCGAAGGCGGTGATGGGCACCAAGCCCGACGGCAGCCTCAAGTACACCGTGGGTGACAGCCACCATGTGCACGCGTCCTACAAGGACGGCAACTACGACGGGCGCTACGCCTGGGTCAACGACAAGATCAACTCGCGTATCGCGCGCATGCGGCTCGACACCTTCGTCTGCGACAAGATCACCGAGCTGCCCAATATCCAGGGCTTCCACGGCATCTTTCCGGACAAGCGCGATCCAGTCGATCCGGCGATCAACTACACCACACGCGTCTTCTGCGGCGCCGAGTTCCATCTGCCGCTGCCCAACGACGGCCGCGACCTCGACCAGCCCGAGCAGTACCGCGCGCTGTTCACCTGCGTCGACGCCGAGACCATGGACGTGCGCTGGCAGGCGCTGATCGACGGCAACTGCGATCTCGTTGCCACTTCGTTCGACGGCAAGCTCGCGGCGACCAACCAGTACAACGTCGAGGGCGGCGCGCGCTACGAGGACATGATGTCCGCCGAACGCGACGCCTGCGTGTTCTTCAACGTCGCGCGCATCGAACAGGCGGTCAAGGCCGGCAAGTTCAAGACCTACGGTGACTCCAAGGTGCCGGTGGTCGACGGCACCCGCGCGTCCAACACCGATCCGAAGACGGCCCTGACCGCCTATGTCTCGGTGCCCAAGAACCCGCACGGCGTCAACGCCAGCCCCGACGGCAAGTACTTCATCTGCTCCGGCAAGCTGTCGCCGACCGCAACCGTGATCGAGCTGACCAAAGTGCTGAGCTGGTTCGACGGCGGGCTGTCCAAGATCGATGACGCGATCGTCGCCGAAGTGGAGCTCGGCCTCGGACCGCTGCACACCGCGTTCGACGGCCGTGGCAACGCCTACACCACACTGTTCCTCGACAGCCAGGTCGTCAAATGGAATGTCGATGCCGCGATCCGCTTCTTCAGCGGCGAGCGCACGGTCAATTACGTGGTCGACCGCCTCGACGTGCAGTACCAGCCGGGCCATATCAACGCTTCGCAGTCGGAAACGACGGCGGCCGACGGCAAGTGGCTGGCGGTGGGCTGCAAGTTCTCGAAGGACCGCTACCTGCCGGTCGGGCCGCTGCACCCGGAAAACGAACAGCTGGTGGACATTTCCGGCGACAAGATGGTG
>JBFHQK010000002.1:0-39761 GCA_041592255.1 Fontimonas sp. | reverse complement strand
GAATGTCCATCAGGGGGGCAGCGCGCGCGGGCGGCGGTCCGGCCGCGCGCTGCCGGCGGCTCAGCCGAAGTGGCAGACGTAGTCGACGGTTTCGAGCGTCTCGATCTCGAACGATGACTGGCCGGGGACCGCGAACGAGCCGCCGGCGCCGTACTCGGTCCAGTCGGTCTGGCCCTGCAGGCGCACGCGGCAGCGGCCGCCGACGATGTCCATGACTTCCGGTGCGCCGGTATTGAAGCGCAGCGTCGACGGCAGGATCACGCCCACGCTCTTGCGGGCACCGTCGGCGCACAGCACGGTGTGGCTGATGCACTTGCCGTCGAAGTAGACGTTGGCCTTCTTGAGGACGCTGACGTTGTCGAATTGGGACATGGGATCGGCCTTCAGTCGATTTCGAGCATCTGGAAGTCGCCCTTGGACGCGCCGCAGTCGGGGCAGGTCCAGGACTCGGGCACGTCGGCCCAGCGCGTGCCGGGGGGGATGCCATCCTGCGGCGCGCCGACCTCTTCGTCGTAAACGTAATCGCAGATCAGGCAGCGCCACTTCTTGTACGGCATCGCAGTCTCTTCAGGGTGCGGAAATAAAAAAGGCGGCGCATGTTACCCCATGCGCCGCCCGATCGGCCGGGCCGCAGCCGCGCCGTCCGGCGCGGAGCGGCCCCGCGTTCTTATGCCGCTTCCGACACCAGCACCATCTGGAACTCGGCCTTGGGGGCGCCGCAGTCCGGGCAGCTCCAGTCCTCGGGGATGTCCTCCCAGCGCGTGCCGGGCGCAATGCCGTCATCCGGCATGCCCAGGGCTTCGTCGTACTCAAAATCGCAGATCACACACCGCCACTTGCGCATCGTCTTGTCTCTCAAGGGATCAGGCGGCGCGTGCCGCGGTCTGCAGTTGCGCCCGCAGCCGCGGGGCGACATTGGCCTGACGCAGGTCGCCGCGATAATGCGCGCGGACTCTGGGGTTCATCACCGCAAACCACAGCGGCGGGCAGTAGGCCAGCAGGACCATGCCGGCATAGCCGTTGGGCAGCTGCGGGCTGTCGTCAAAGTGACGCAGCGCCTCATAGCCGCGCAGCGGGTTGGCGTGATGGTCGGAATGCCGTTCCAGGCCATACAGGAACACGTTGCTGAACACGTGGTTGCTGTTCCAGGAATGCGTCGGCTGGCAGCGCTCGTAGCGGCCGCTGGGCAGTTTCTTGCGGCACAGGCCGTAGTGCTCGAGGTAGTTCACGACCTCCAGCAGGCTGAAGCCATAGATGCCCTGGATCAGCAGGAACGGCAGCGCCATCCAGCCCAGCCAGGCGACCAGGCCGGCGAACAGCAGCGGCGTCATGATCCAGGCGTTGAGCACATCGTTGCGCCAGTGCCAGGTCGGCAGCCCGCGCCGCGCCATGCGCGCCTTCTCGATCGCCCAGCCCGAGCGGATGCCGCCGAGGATCGTGCGCGGCAGGAAGGCATAGAACGACTCGCCGTAGCGCGACGAGGCGGGATCCTCCGGCGTGGCGACGCGCACGTGGTGGCCGCGGTTGTGTTCGGAAAAGAAGTGGCCGTAGCCGGTGGGGGCCAGCGCGATCTTGGCCAGCCATTGTTCGAAAGGATCGGTCTTGTGGCCCAGTTCGTGTGCCACCGCAATCGAGATGCCAGTGACCATGCCCACCGAAATCGCCAGCCCCAGGTACTCCCACCAGGCCAGTGACGCCGTCGCGGCCACCCAGGCGCCCCAGATCAGGCTGACGTACTCCATCGGCACGGCCGCATACACCGCCCAGCGGTAGTAGCGATCCTGTTCCAGCGCCGGCACCGCGGATTCCGGCGGGTTGTTGCGATCTTCGCCGACCAGCGCGTCGAGCGCCGGCACGACCAGATAGATGAACAGCGGCGTGGACCACCAGAACAGCGACCAGCCGGTCGCGTCGACCAGTGCGCCGCCGATCAGCGGCAGCAGCATCGCCAGGATGCCCAGCAGCCACAGATAGCGTTTGCGATCGTGCCAGGGGCGGGTCAGTGTCGCGGTACTCATTCAGCAGCACTCCGATAGGTTCGAGACTAGCAGCAGCCACGATCGCCCGCAGAAATGAACGATCGTTCAGTTAAGCTAAACGAGCGTTCAATTAAGGTCAAGTGCCGCTTCTGAAGTCGTTCTGCGGCCGGATTCGTGCCGCCACCAGACCGCGCGCACAAAAAAAGGCCAAGCGGTGAGGCTTGGCCTGAGTAACCCGGAAGGTTGGGGAGTCCGGGTTGGGGGGAGAGATCGAGTGCTTCCGTGGATGTAGTCTGCTGAGACCTTGGATGCGGAGCCAGTGAGCAAAACATACCGGCCGCTGTGGGTGCCGGCGCGCGGCGCGGGACATGAGGCGGGTCGTGGCGGATAAGCGGTCTGGCGCGCTGGGGTGGCGTTGGTATCCGTACATCCGCATGAGCGGATATACTGAGCCGCCTCCGCTGTCACTCTGCCTGCCATGAAACTGCACCCGTCCTTTTCCCGACTCGACGCGCTGCTGCGCCAGCGCATTCTGGTGATCGACGGTGCGATGGGCACGATGATCCAGGGCTACGGGCTCGGCGAAGCGGACTACCGCGGCACGCGCTTTGCCGACTGGCCGCGGGATCTCAAGGGCAACAACGACCTGCTGGTGCTGACGCAGCCGGGGATCATCCGCGAGATCCACGGCAAGTACCTTGAGGCCGGCGCCGACATCGTCGAGACCAACAGCTTCAACGCGCAGGTGGTGTCGCTGGCGGACTACGGCATGCAGGATCTCGCCTATGAACTCAATGTCGCCGCCGCGCGCGTGGCGCGCGAGGCGGCCGACGCCTGGAGCGCGAAGACGCCTGACCGGCCGCGCTTCGTCGCCGGGGCGATCGGGCCGACCAGCCGCACCTGCAGCATCAGCCCGGACGTCAACGACCCGGCGGCGCGCAACATCACCTACGACGCGCTGGTGGCGGCCTACCTCGAACAGGCGCGCGGGCTGCTCGATGGCGGTGCCGACCTGCTGCTGATCGAGACCATCTTCGACACGCTCAATGCCAAGGCCGCGATCTTCGCCTGCGAGACGCTGTTCGAGCAGCGCGGCGAGCGCTGGCCGGTGATGCTCTCCGGCACGATCACTGACGCTTCCGGGCGCACGCTGTCCGGCCAGGTCACCGAGGCATTCTGGAACTCGCTGCGCCACGCCCGCCCGCTGGCGATCGGGCTGAACTGCGCGCTCGGCGGCAAGGACATGCGGCCGTACATCGCCGAGCTGGCGCGCGTCGCCGACTGCTACGTGTCCTGCTATCCCAACGCCGGGCTGCCCAATGCGTTTGGCGAGTACGACGAGCGGCCCGCCGACACCGGCGCCATCCTGCGCGAGTTCGCCGCCTCGGGTCTGGTCAACCTCGTCGGCGGCTGCTGCGGCACCACCCCGGCGCACATCGCCGCGATCGCCGCGGCGGTGGCCGACCAGCCGCCGCGCACGCCGTCGACGCCGGCGGCAGTCTGCCGTCTGGCCGGGCTGGAGCCGCTCAACCTCACGTCCGCGCTGAACTTCGTCAACGTCGGCGAACGCACCAATGTCACCGGTTCGGCGAAGTTCAAGAACCTGATCAAGTCCGGCGACTATGCGGCGGCGCTGGACGTGGCGCGCCAGCAGGTCGACTCCGGCGCGCAGATCATCGACGTCAACATGGACGAGGGCATGCTCGACGGCGTGGCCGCGATGCAGCGCTTCCTCAACCTGATCGCCGCCGAGCCGGACATTTCACGCGTGCCGGTGATGATCGACTCGTCCAAGTGGGACGTGATCGAGGCTGGCCTGAAATGCGTGCAGGGCAAGCCGGTGGTGAACTCGATCTCGATGAAGGAGGGCGAGGCGAAGTTCATCGAGCAGGCGCGGCTGTGCCGCAAGTATGGTGCCGCGGTCGTGGTCATGGCCTTCGACGAGCAGGGCCAGGCCGACACCCTGCAGTGGCGCATCGAGGTCTGTGCGCGCGCCTACCGCATTCTCACCGAGCAGGTCGGTTTTCCTGCCGAGGACATCATCTTCGACCCGAACATCTTCGCGGTCGCCACCGGCATCGCCGAGCACAACAACTACGGCGTCGATTTCATCGAGGCCGCGCGCTGGATCAAGCAGCACCTGCCGGGCGCGAAAGTCTCCGGCGGCGTGTCCAACGTGTCGTTCTCGTTTCGCGGCAACAACCCGGTGCGCGAGGCGATTCACTCGGTGTTCCTGTACCACGCCATCCAGGCGGGCATGGACATGGGCATCGTCAATGCCGGCGCGCTGGTGGTCTACGACGAGCTCGACGCCGAGCTGCGCCAGCGCATCGAGGACGTGATCCTGAATCGCCGCGACGACGCCACCGAGCGGCTGCTCGAAATCGCCGAGCGATTCCGAGGGGAGGCGGCAGGCGGCAGGCGGGAGGCCGAAGATGAAGCCTGGCGCGCGCTGCCGGTGCGCGAGCGCATCAAGCACGCACTGGTCAAGGGTCTGGATGCCCATGTCGAGGCCGACACCGAGGAACTGCGGCTGCAGCTCGCCGCACAGGGCAAGCGTCCGCTCGAAGTGATCGAAGGCCCGCTGATGGACGGCATGAACGTCGTCGGCGACCTGTTCGGCGCCGGCAAGATGTTCTTGCCGCAGGTGGTCAAGTCGGCGCGCGTGATGAAGAAGGCGGTCGCCCACCTGATTTCGTTCATCGAGGCCGAGAAGCAGCCGGGCGAGGCGTCGCGCGCCAAGGGCAAGATCGTCATGGCCACGGTCAAGGGCGATGTCCACGACATCGGCAAGAACATCGTCGGCGTCGTGCTCCAGTGCAACAATTACGACGTCGTCGATCTGGGCGTGATGGTGCCGGCGCAGAAGATTCTCGACACTGCGATCGCCGAGAGGGCCGATGTCATCGGCCTGTCCGGCCTGATCACGCCGTCGCTCGACGAGATGGTGAGCCTGGCGCGGGAAATGGAGCGGCAGGGCATGGAGATCCCGCTGCTGATCGGCGGCGCGACGACCTCGCGCGCGCACACTGCGGTGAAAATCGACCCCGCGTATCACGGCCCCGTGGTCTGGGTGAAGGACGCCTCGCGTTCGGTGCCGGTGGTCGCCAGCCTGCTGTCGGCCGAACTCAAGGCGCGGCTGCTTGCCGATACCGCCGCCGAGTACGACCAGATCCGCGAGCGCCACGCGAGCAAGGACCGGCAGGACAAGTTCCTGCCGCTGGCGGCTGCGCGCGCCAACAAGACACCGATCGACTGGTCGGGCTACCAGCCACCGCGGCCGCGCATGCTGATGCAGCAGACGCGCGACGTCTGCGAAGGCCCGGCCTGCGACCACCAGCATCACGCACAGGCCGTGCAGCACGTGCGCGTGTTCAAGGACTATTCGCTGGCCGAGCTGCGCGAGTACATCGACTGGCAGCCGTTCTTCACCGCCTGGGAGCTCAAGGGCCGCTACCCGGATCTGCTCAACAGTCCGACCATTGGCGAGGCCGCGCGCAAGCTCTGGGACGACGCGCAGGCGATGCTCGCGCGCCTCATCGACGAGAAATGGCTGACCGCCAGCGGCGTGGTCGGCTTGTTCCCGGCGGCGCAGGTCGGCGACGACGACATCGAAGTCTATGCCGACGAACAGCGCACCCAGCCGCTGGCGCGCCTGCACTGCCTGCGCCAGCAGACCGAGCATCGCGCCGGCGTGCCCAACCGCTGCCTGGCCGACTACGTCGCGCCCGCGGACGCCGGTCTGCATGACTATGTCGGCGCCTTTGCCGTCACCGCCGGCCTGGGCTGCGCCGAGCGCGTCGCCGCTTTCAGGCAGGCCAACGACGACTACAGCGCGATCCTGCTCGAGTCCCTCGCCGACCGTCTCGCCGAGGCCTTCGCCGAACGCCTGCACCAGCGCGTGCGCAAGGAGTTCTGGGGCTATGCCGCCGATGAGCGCCTCGACAACGCGGCCCTGATCGAGGAGCGCTACGCCGGCATCCGCCCCGCCCCCGGCTATGCGGCCTGTCCCGAGCACAGCGAAAAGGCCACGCTGTGGCAGCTGCTCGACGTCGAGGGTAATGCCGGCATCAAGCTGACCGAGAACTACGCGATGTGGCCCGGTGCCGCGGTCAGCGGCTGGTATTTCGCGCACCCGCAGGCGCAGTACTTCGTCGTCGGCCGGCTCAACCGCGACCAGGTCGCCGACTACGCGGCGCGCAAGCACTGGACGTTGGCGCAAGCCGAGAAGTGGCTGGCTCCGAATCTGGGCTACGAGCCCGAGGACTGAGCCGTGGCGCGCGCTGCGGCGTGCCGGCGAGCCAATTGCGCAGGCGGTATGCGAAGATGCGGCGCCGCCCGGGCCGAGGCGCCGGCGCGGCTGCACCGCCATCAAAGGAGTGACGGCACGACATGGCCAAGCCTGCCGAGCGTGACTGGCTCGAACCGCCGCTGTGGTGGAAGAAATGGCGCCCGCTGCGCTGGCTGGCCGCTGTGCTCCTGCTTGTCGGTCTGTACCGCGGGCTGTCGCCCTGGTTCGAGGACGCGGGTGCGCCGGCGCCCGCCGTCAGCCGCGCCGCGCCGGCCGCTGCGCAAACGCCGCTGACGGAACCGTCTGCAACCCCGCAGGCCGAGCCGGCGCCAGTGGCGCCGCCCGCCGCAGCCGCCGCATCCGTACCGCCGCGCAGCGCCGCCACGCCGGCGCCGCAATCCGCACGCGCCGCGCCCGAGCTGCCGGCGGATGCCGCCACGCTAGTGACGCCGCCGCCAGCGCAAGCCGCAGTGCAGGCACCGGCGGAACGGCTGCCGACGCCGCAGCCGCCCGTGGAAGAAGCGGCGGCGCCGGTGGCAGCAGCACCCGCAGGCTCGGTGATGGCGGCGTTCACCCGCGTGGAGCCGGATCCCGTGGCGTTGCTGGGCAACTATCGCAGCTACGCCAGCGTCGACGACGTCGTCTACGATCTCGAGCGGGCCGGTTTTCTGCCCGTGGTCGAGTCGCGCCATGCGGCGGTGCCCAAGGACACGCCGCCGCGCGAGCTCGATATCGTCGTGGTCCACCAGTTCCGGCACTGGGGCATCCAGGGTCGCCTCGAGCTGCAGTTCTTCAACAACCGCCTGTACCAGACCGAGTTCGAGCCGGAAGAGCCGGAGTACTACCGCGCCGCGCAGCGACGCGAACTGCCGCAGCTCAAGCCGGAACGTGCGGGACGCTCGGAATGGGTCAGCGGCCACCTGCGCGTGGCCAGCAGCCTCGACCTCGCGGTCAGCGAGGTCGGGCGGGCGCTGCGGACCCGTCCGTTCCTGCTCTGGCAGGACCGCCGCCTGGTGCATCAGCGCGACGAGTGGGATCGCCGATTCGCGCCGGCGGTGCGCTAGGATCTGTTTCGGGCGCGGGCAGGCCCTAACCGATGAGCCCGATCGTGTGCCGATGCACGAGCACGACGACGAGGCCGACGCTGGCAAGCGTCAGCAGCATCGCGCCGTACTCCCGCGTGCTCGGATAGGGCAGCCATCGGCGGCAGCTGCGGCGGATCAGTGCAAGCCAGACGATGCCGGCGGCGAGCAGTGTCCCGCCCGGATCGGTGCGGCCGAGCAGGATCAGCAGCACCCCGGCCAGGAGCAGGCTCCAGCTGACCAGGATCACCCCGGCGTGCAGGACGATGGTCCGGTCCGATATTTGCGAATGGCGACGCATGCGCTCCCCTCCGAGCAGGGCCACCGCCATTGACCGCTGACGGGGGCGTCGATAGCGTACCGGCCACACTGGCCACACCGTCAAGGCCGGCACGGGGGAGCATCGATGAATGTCGCGTCATTGTGGCGTGGGATTGGTGCGGCGCTCGGACTGCTGTTGCCGCTTGCGGCCAGCGCGGGCTACACCGTGTGCGGCGATCAGGTGGTCGCCAACGACCTCCGGCAGTGCCCTGACGGCAGCTTGCCGATGTATCAATCCGGTGACCCGCCGCGCCGGGTCACGCCTCCGCTGTCGCCCGCCCGCGGCTACCAGACCTGCGGCAATCAAGTGGTGGGCAGGGAGGTGCGCAGCTGCCCCGATGGTGGCATCCCGATGTACCACGCGGGCACGCCGCCGCAGGGCGCTGCAGCGGCGGCTGCGCGATCGGAGCGCGTCAAGCCCATTCCCGACCGTCGGGCGCTCACCCTGGAGGATGCCGCGGCGGGTCGGGTGCGGCAGGGTCAGACCGCTCCGGCTTCGACAGGTGAAACGGCTCAGCGCTTGGGCCTGCGCTGGGGCGAAGCGCTGCCGCCGATCGACACCGAGGACCGGGTGATCGGCGTGGACGCCTACAAGGGCGCCTTGCAGGAGGTCGCCTGCACCGCCATGAGCTGTACCGCCGGCCGCGGCTGGCAGGCCGGTTCCACGCAAGTGGAGATTTCCGGCCGTGCGGATCAGACGGGAAGCGATTTCCTGGTGCTGCTATGCCAGGACGAGCAGGGCCGCACCCGCGACGTGAAGCGGATCGGCATCACGGCCGACGGGCGATTCAGCGGCTCGATCGACACGACGAACTTCCCGGCAGGGCGCTACCGTGTCTCCCTGGGCTGGTATGAGGGTGACTACCAACATTTCACACCGGTCGCCGACGGCCGCTTCGCGGTGACACGCGCCGGGGCGGCGGCGGCCACACCACCGGCGTCCAATGCGCGCCAAAGCAATGCCAGCGGATTCGTGGGCGAGTGGTATGCCTACGGCCCGGTCGGCACGCGGCTGGTGATCAAGGCAGACGGGACCTGGGATACCGGCATGAGTCAGGGGCGCTGGACCGCCCAAGGCGACCGTATCGAAATGGATGGCAACGCCCGCGGCTGGTGTGATGGCAAGGGCAGACTGGAGGAAGGCAAGTTCCTCCGGTTCAAGTGCGTCAAGCCCTACGGCGAAATCAATTTCGTCTTCGGCAAGCACTCCTGAGAACCGTCGGCGGCAGTGGCTGATGCGCGCCGCCGCAAGGGGCCGGGTTTGCGCCGCCGGATCGCCGCCACCGGCGCCCCGCGCTCATCGCGGCCCCTCAGACTTCGCGCGCCGTGCGACCGGCGCGCGCCCGACGCCAGGGTCTCAGTGATGATGGCCGCCCGGCCCGTGCACATGGCCGTGGCTCAGCTCTTCTGCGGTGGCGGTGCGCACCTCGGTGATCTCGACGTCGAAGGTGAGGTTCTCGCCAGCCAGCGGATGGTTGCCGTCGACCGTGACCATATCGCCGACGACGCGGGTGACGACGACGCGGGTCGGGCCGCGGCTGCTCTGCGCGTTGAAGGCCATGCCCGGCTGAATCTCGCTGATGCCTTCGAAGGCGCGCCGCGGCACGTCCTGCACCAGCGCTTCGTCGCGCTCGCCGTAGCCCTGCGCGGGGGCAACCTGGACCGTCAGCTTGTCGCCCGCCTGCTTGCCGGTGAGCGCGTTTTCAAGGCCGGCGATGATGTTGCCCGAGCCGTGGAGATAGGCCAGCGGCTCGCCATCGCGGGAGCTGTCGAGCACGTCGCCGGCGTCGTTGGTGAGCGTGTAATGAATGTAGACGACGCGCTGATTCGCGATTTCCATCTGTATTTCCGTCGTGATGTGGGGGATCGTCCATCCTATCAGCTTCGGCCGCCGCAACCTTTTGGCTGCCGCCGCCATCTAACTCAGACTCGCCGGCGTGCGGCGGTGGACTTGAGGTGCAGGCGCTGATGTGGGGAGCCACACCAACATAAGGCGAAAGTCGCCATAGGCTGGCGCATTTCATCGAGAAGCGATCGCCGTCGTCTGCGGGCGTCATCTAAAAACAATGTGAAATCATCAACATGGCAGCGCAATCGCGGTTGGCACAGCTGTTGATTGCCTTGCCACACCACTGCTGGGGAGTGATTCGATGAACAAGTTGAGCGCCGCGGTGTTGGCGCTGGTCCTTGCGGGTCTTGCGGCGGGCTGCAGCGATGGCCGCGCCGGCGACGAGGCGGCGAAGAAGGATGAGGCCAGCATTCCGGTCGAGGTCGGCCGTGCCACCGCCGGTGCGATCGAAGCGGCCTATCGCGGCACCGCAACCCTCGAAGCCGAGGACGAGGCGACGGTCAATGCCAAGACCGGCGGCGTCATCGAGCAGATCCTGGTCGAGGAAGGCCAGCGGGTGCGCGCCGGCCAGGTGCTGGCGCGGCTGGAGACCGAGCGCCTGCGCCTCGAGGTCGCGCGCGCTAAAGCCACGCTCGACAAGCTCGAACAGGATTTCAAGCGCAACGAGTCGGTGTACCAGCGCAATCTGGTGTCGCGTGAGGCCTACGAGCGCACCAAGTTCGAGCTCGAGGGCGCGCGCGCGGCCTATGATCTGGCGCGCCTGGCGCTGCAGGAGGCGGAGATCCAGGCGCCGTTCGACGGCGTCATCTCGCTGCGTCACATCAAGCTCGGCAACCTGATTCAGCCCGGCAGCCCGGCGTTCCGGGTGACGCGGATGGACCGGCTGCAGGCGCAGATCTACGTGCCCGAACGTGACATTCACAAGCTCGCCGCCGGCCAGCCGGCGACGATCGCGGTCGATGCCTGGCCGGACCGGCAGTTCAGCGGCCAGATCCTGCGCGTCAATCCCGTGGTGGACGCCGCCACCGGCACCGTCAAGGTGACCGTGGCGCTGGCGCAGCAGCCCGAGCTCAAGCCGGGCATGTTCGGGCGCGTCGAGATTCTCTACGACCGCCGCGACAACGCGCTGCTGATTCCCAAGGACGCGCTGCTGACCGAGGATGCGCGGCACTCGGTGTTCGTCGTCGCCGACGGGCGCGCGCATCGCCGGCCGGTGCGCATCGGCTACAGCGACAACCAGCACTACGAAGTGCTCGACGGCGTGACCGCCGGCGAACTGCTGGTCGTGACCGGGCAGGCGAGTCTCAAGGACGACAGCAAGGTCGAGATCGTCAACGCGCCGCCCGCGACGGACGCGGCGACGGGCGAGGCCCAGAGTTGAGGCGCGGCGGTTCCAGCAACCCGGCAGGCATTTCATCCATGAACCTGATCGAGATCTGCACGCGACGCCCCGTCGCGATCAGCATGCTCACTTTTGCCGTACTGCTGTTCGGTTTCGTGTCGCAGTCGCGGCTCGAACTGACGCTGCTGCCGGACCTGTCCTACCCGACGCTGACGATCCGTGCCGAGCTGCCGGGCGCGGCGCCGGAGGAAGTCGAGACGCTCCTGTCCAAGCCGATCGAGGAGGCTGTCGGCATCATCCGCAACGTCCGCCAGGTGCGCTCGGCCTCGCTGGCGGAACGCAGCGACGTGACCCTGGAGTTCAACTGGGGTACGGCGATGGACTTTGCCGTGCTCGACGTGCGCGAGAAGCTCGATGCGCTGGAGCTGCCCAAGGAGTCGAAGCGGCCGATCGTGCTGCGCTTCGACCCGAGCCAGGATCCGATCATGCGCTACGGCCTGGCGCTGAAAGCGCAGGCCGACGGCAGTGTCCGCCCCGGCGCGGATGACGCGGCACTCAAGCGCCTGCGTCGCGTCGCCGAGGATCTGGTGCAAAAGCCACTCGAAGGCGTCGATGGCGTCGCCGCGGTCAAGATCAGCGGCGGCCTCGAGGACGAGGTGCAGGTGCTGGTCGACCTGCCGCGTCTGTCGCAGTTCAACCTGACGCTCGAGCAGGTCGCCGAACGTCTGCGCGCGGAGAACGCCAATATCTCCGGCGGTCGTGTCGAGCAGGGCGCGTCGAGCTACCTGGTGCGCACGCTCAACCAGTTCAAGTCGCTCGACGAGATGCGCGAGACGATTCTGGGCCTGCGCGGCGCCCAGCCGATCTACCTGCGCGACGTCGCCGAGGTGCGCGCCGGATCGCGGGAGCGCGAAGCGATCATCCGCATCGACGGCAACGAGGCGGTCGAAGTGTCAATGTACAAGGAGGGCGACGGCAACACCGTGGCCGTCGCCGGCCGGATCAAGGCGCGCGTCGAGCAGTTGCACCAGCAGCTGCCCGCCGACGTCGAGATGCGGCCGCTGTACGACCAGTCGATGTTCATCCGTCAGGCCATCGACGAGGTCAAGTACGCGGCACTGGAAGGCGGCCTGCTGGCGATCCTGATCCTGTACCTGTTCCTGCGCAACGCCTGGACCACGGCGATCGTCGCCATCGCGATCCCGGTCTCGGTGATCGCGACGTTCAATGTCATGTACGGCGCCGGGCTGTCGCTCAACATCATGTCGCTGGGCGGCATCGCGCTGGCGATCGGCATGCTGGTCGATGACGCCATCGTCGTGCTCGAGAACATCCATCGCCATGCCGAAGCCGGCATGCCGTTGCGCGCAGCGGCCGTCGCCGGCGCCTCGCAGGTCGCCGGCGCGGTCACCGCGTCGACCCTGACCACGGTCGCGGTGTTCTTCCCGATGGTCTTCGTCGAGGGCATCGCCGGCCAGTTGTTCGCCGATCAGGCGCTGGTGGTCACCGGTGCGCTGATGTTCTCGCTGCTGGTGTCCCTGAGCGTGATTCCGATGATGGCCTCGCGCGCGGCACGACAGCAGCCGGTGGTGCCGGCTACGCCGGTGGTCGCCGGGCGCGGCCGCGCGCGCACCGCCCTGTCGCAGTCGCGCTATGCCCTGTTCGAGTCGCTGCCGGCGCTGCTGATCTGGCCGCTGGTGCAGGTGTTCCGCGCCGTCGGCAGCGTCCTCGGCCTGCTGCTGCGGCCGCTGGCGGCGTTGTGGCAGCGCGGCTTTGTTGCGCTGGAGCGGCACTACGTGCCGCTGTTGAGCTGGGCGCTGGACCACCGCGCCGCGGTGCTCGGCAGTGCGGCGCTGCTGTTCGCGCTGGCGCTGGCGACGCTGCCACGCATCGGCGTCGAACTGATTCCGCCGTTCAACCAGGGTGAGTTCCGCGCCGAGCTGCAGCTGCCGCCGGGCACGCCGCTGGAGCGCACCGACGCGGCGCTGCAGGACGTATGGCGCAGCGCGCGCGCCGATGCGCAGATGCAGCAGTGGGTCGGCGCGAACTACACCGTCGCCGGCACCGGCAACCGTCTGGACGCCAACCCCGAGACCGGTGGCGAGAACTTCGGCACCGTCAACATCGCGCTGGCGCCGGCGGCTTTTGCGCAGGAAGGCGAGGTGATGGCGCGGCTGTCGGCGCAGCTTGATCGCGTGCCCGGCGCCAGTTACCGCTATACGCGCCCGGCACTGTTCACGCTCAAGACGCCGCTGGAGGTGGAGATCGCCGGCTACGATCTCGCCCAGCTCGAGCGGGTGTCGGAGAGCCTGCGCGCGCGTTTGCTGGCCTCGGACCGGTTTGCCGAAGTCGACAGCACGCTGGTCGCCGGGCATCCGGAGATCCAGGTGCGCTTCGACCAGGAGCGTGCGGCCAGCCTCGGGCTGGACACCGCGGTGCTCGCCGATCGCGTCGCACGTTCGGTGCGCGGCAGCGTCGCCACCCGCTACCGCATCGGTGACCGCGAGATCGACGTGCTGGTGCGCGGGACCGAGGAGACGCGCGCCAGTGTCGACGCGGTGCGCAACATGATCGTCAATCCCGAGTCGCCGCAGCCGGTGCGGCTGTCGTCGATCGCCGAAGTGCGCCTGAAGTCGGGACCCAGCGAGATCCGCCGCGTCGACCAGCAGCGCGTGGTCGTTGTTTCCGCCAACCTGGCGTACGGCGATCTGGGCGAGGGCGTGGCCGAGATCGAGCGCATCCTCGCGCAGATCCCGCTGTCGTCCGGACTGTCGACGCGGATCGCCGGCCAGAGCGAGGAGATGGAAGTCTCCTTCCGCTCGCTGCAACTGGCGCTGGCACTGGCGGTGTTTCTCGTCTACCTGGTGATGGCCTCGCAGTTCGAGTCGCTGATCCACCCGTTCGTGATCCTGTTCACCATCCCGCTGGCGGCGATCGGCGCGATCTTCTCGCTTTATCTGACCGGATCGGTGATCAACGTCGTCGCGCTGATCGGCATGATCGTGCTCGCCGGTATCGTCGTGAAGAACGGCATCGTACTGATCGATCTGGTGAATCATTTGCGCGCGGGCGGCACTGACCCGCGTGCGGCGATGCTCGAAGCCGGGCGCACGCGCCTGCGGCCGATCCTGATGACGACGCTGACCACCGTGCTCGGCCTGCTGCCGATGGCGATCGGTGCCGGCGAGGGCGCCGAGGTGCGTCAGCCGATGGCGATCACCGTGATCGGCGGTCTGGTGGTGTCGACGCTGCTGACGCTGGTGGTGATTCCGGTGGTGTACTCGCTGGTGGCGCGCGAGTCGCCGCAGGGCGTCGCCGCGGCGGAGCCGGCCTGATGGGACTGACCGGGTTGTCGCTGCGGCGGCCGGTCACGGTCGCGATGTTCTTCGTCTGCATGGCCGTGATCGGCGTGATCGGCGGTCAGCGCCTGCCGCTGGAGTTCCTGCCGGACATCGATTTTCCCGGCATCTTCGTGCAAGTGCCCTACCGCAACTCGACGCCCGAGGAAGTCGAGCGCCGCGTCACGCGCCCGGTCGAGGAGGCGCTGGCGACGCTGCCCGGCATCGAGGGCATGCGCTCGGAATCCTCCGACAGCGGCGCGCAGATCTTCATCCGCTTCGACTGGGGCCAGGATCTGGCAGTCAAGGGTGTCGAGGCGCGTGACAAGATCGACGCCGTGCGCGACGACCTGCCGGCCGATCTCGAGCGCATCCAGATCCGCAAGTTCGAGGCCGGCAGCATCCCGGTGCTGACCCTGCGCGTGTCGGCCGAGCGCGATCTGGCCGACGCCTACGACATGCTCGAGCGCAACCTCAAGCGCCGCATCGAACGCCTGCCCGGGGTGTCGCGCGTCGAGCTCTACGGCGTCGAGCCCAAGGAGGTGCGCATCGAGCTCTCCGCCGCGCGCGTCGCGGCGCACGGCGTCGATCTGCGCCAGCTGGCGGCGACGCTGCAGCGCGCCAATTTCGCGCTCACCGCCGGCGACTTCATCGAGGCCGGACGGCGCTATTACGTCAAGCCGGAAGGCCGATTTGCGTCACTCGAACAGATCCGCGCGATGGTCATCGATGCGCGCGGCCTGCGCCTGGGCGACATCGCCGAAGTGCAGTACCGCGATCCGGTGCGCAGTTACGGCCGCCATCTCGACGGCCGCTATGCGATCGGGCTCAACGTCTTCAAGGAGACCGGCTCGAACCTGGTCGAGGTCGCCGATCGCGCACTGGCCGAGATCGCCGCGGTGCGCGCGCTGCCGGAGATGGCCGGCATCAGCCTGTATGTGATGGACAACACCGCCGACAGCGTGCGCAGCTCGCTCGACGATCTGATCGAGGCCGGTCTGGTCGGCGCGCTGCTGTCGATTGCCGTGCTCTACCTGTTCCTGCGCGACTGGAAGATGACCGCGGTGGTCACCAGTGCGGTGCCGCTGTCGCTGCTGATCACGCTCGCGGCGATGTATTTCCTCGGCATCAGTCTCAACATCCTCAGCCTGATGGGACTGATGCTGTCGGTGGGCATGCTGGTCGACAACGCGGTGGTGGTGACCGAGTCGATCTTCAAGAGCCGCAGCGACACCGCCGATGCGCGCGCGGCGACGCTGCGCGGCGTCGGCGGCGTGGCGCTGGCGGTGTCGCTGGGCACGCTGACCACGGCGATCGTGTTCCTGCCCAACATCTTCGGCGTGCAGAACGAAATCACCGTGTACCTGACCCACGTCGCGGTGACGATCTGCGTGTCGCTGGCGGCCTCGCTGCTGATCGCGCTGACACTGATTCCGCAGCTGACCACGCGCATCCGCGCCGGCGGCAACGGTCACGTGCGCTGGATCGAGCGGCTCGCCGACGCCTACGCCCGCGTGCTCGCCTGGACCCTGCGGCATCCGGGCAAGACCGGTCTGTTCATCATCGCGGTGCTGGGCAGCGTCGCGGTGCCGGCCAGTGTGGTCAAGGCCGACATGTTTCCGCAGGACAGCAGCAAGCGCCTGTACCTGCGCTACAACGTCAATGGCGTCTACCGGCTCGACAAGGTCGAGGAGGCGGTCAACACGATCGAGGCCTACCTGTTCGCCAACCAGGCGCGTTTCGAGATCGAGTCGGTGTACTCGTACTTCGATCTCGGTCGCGCCGAGTCGAGCATCATCCTGATCGACAAGGACCAGCGCCGGCAGACGCCCAAGCAGATCAAGGAGGCGATCCGCGCCGAGCTGCCGCGGATCGCGATCGGCGATCCCAGCTTCGACGAGAACCGCCAGGGGTCGGGCGAGAAGCTGTCGGTGCAGGTCTTCGGCGAGTCCGCCGAACGGCTGCGCGAGGTGGCGCGGGAAGTCGAGCGCGTGGTCCGTGGCGTCGACGGGCTCACCGACGTGCGCCTGAAAACCTCGGCGGAGGACTGGGAGGTGCGCGTGCGCGTGGACCGCGACAAGGCGCGTCTGTATGGCCTGTCGAGCCAGCAGGTCGCCGAAGTCGTCGCCGGCGCGATGCGCGGCGTGCCGCTGCGGCCCTACCGCACCACCACCGGCGAAGTCGATCTGCTGCTCGAGTTCCGGCGCGAGGATCGCCTGGATCTGGACGCGCTGCGCGCGCTGCCGATCATCACGCCCGCCGGCGAGCGCGTGTCGCTGTCGGCGCTGGCCGAGCTGTCGATCGGCGACGTGCCGGGCACGATCCACCGCGAGGACCGCCATACCGCGCTGACGATCGAGTTCGGCACCGCTGAAGGCGTCACCGCCGAGGAGGCGCGCCAGCGCGTCGACCGCACGCTGGCTGGCATCCGCCTGCCGCCGGGATACAGCTGGGGTTACGGCCGCGCGTTCGACGACGAGCAGGAGAGCATGCAGACGATGGTGCAGAACATGCTGCTCGCCGTCGCCTGCATCTACATTGTCATGGCCGCGCTGTTCGAGTCGGTGCTGGCACCGACGGCGATCATCACCGGCATCCTGTTCTCCTACGTCGGCGTCTACTGGTTCTTTCTCGCCACCGGCACCGACTTCTCGTTCATGGCGCTGATCGGCATGCTGGTGCTGATGGGCGTGGTGGTCAACAACGGCATTGTGCTGATCGATCACGTCATCCAGCTGCGCGCCGCGGGCATGGAGCGCAAGGCGGCCATCGTCCAGGGATCGCGTGACCGGCTGCGGCCGATCCTGATGACGGCAGCGACCACCGTGCTCGGCATGGTGCCGCTGGCGCTGGGCGAAACCACCATCGGCGGCGAGGGGCCGGCGTACTACCCGATGGCGCGGGCGATCATCGGCGGTCTGGTGTTCGCCACCGGCGTGTCGCTGCTGGTGCTGCCGACGATCTATCTGGCCCTCGAGGATCTCGGGCACTGGGGCCGGCGCGTGCTGCACCGGGCGCGCGGCTGGTGGCCGATCCGCGTGGCCGCCGCCCGCAGCCCGGCGCCGTGATCGGCAGGCGCGAGGTCCACCCGTGAGCGTGCGTCTGCCGGTGAAAGTGGCGCCCAAGGCCGCGCGCAATGCGCTCACCGGCTGGATGGGTGACACGCTGAAGATCTCGGTCACGACCGCGCCGGAAAAGGGCAAGGCGAATCAGGCCGTGATCGGGCTGCTGGCCGATGCGCTGCAGCTGCCCAAGTCGGCGCTGGCGGTGGTGCGCGGCCAAACCAGCCCGCAGAAGCTGATTGAGATCCACGGTCTCGACGAGCCGGAAGTGTGGCGCCGACTGGGACGTGCGTCGGGCTGAGCGCGGCACTGCGGCGTGGCGGGACCGACCGGCGCCCGGCGGCGCCATGCGAGAATAGGCGTCTTTCGTCGCCAGGCTGCACCGATGTCCGTTCCCGTCACCGAAGTCCCGATCCAGGATCTGCGCTCCGCGCGCACGCCCGCCGAGCGTGCGCGCGTCGAAGCCAACAAGCTCGCCAAGCGCCTGCGCCGCCAGGTCGGGCAGGCGATCATGGACTACAACATGATCGTCGACGGCGACCGCGTGATGGTGTGCCTGTCCGGCGGCAAGGACAGCTACACGATGCTCGATGTGCTGCTGCAGCTGCAGGCCAAGGCGCCGGTGCGTTTCGAGCTGGTCGCGGTCAACCTCGACCAGAAGCAGCCGGGCTTTCCTGAACACATCCTCCCGGAGTACCTGAAGACGCTGGGCGTGCCGTTCCGCATTCTCGAGCAGGACACCTATTCGGTGGTCAAGCGCGTGATCCCGGAAGGCAAGACCATGTGCTCCCTGTGCTCGCGCCTGCGACGGGGTGCGCTGTACTCGTTTGCCCGGGAACAGGGCTTCACCAAGATCGCGCTCGGGCATCACAAGGATGACATCGTCGCGACTTTCTTCCTCAACCTGTTCCATGGCGGCAAGCTCGCGGCGATGCCGCCCAAGCTGCAGTCCGACGACGGCGACAACGTCGTGATCCGCCCGCTGGCGTACTGCCGCGAGCGCGACATCGCGGCCTACGCCGAGGCCCGCCAGTTCCCGATCATCCCCTGCAACCTGTGCGGCTCGCAGGAACAACTGCAGCGCAAGCAGCTGCGGCGGATGATGGACGACTGGGAGCGCGAGCATCCGGCGCGCATCGAGCAGGCGTTCGCGGCCTTGACCAATGTGGCGCCGTCGCAGCTTGCCGATCCGCGGCTGTTCGACTTTGCCGGCCTGGGCGGCGACCGGCCCGGCGGCGGCGACTGGCTGATGCCGGAGCGCGAATGATGCGCGCCGCAGCGCTGCTGCTGGCGCTGCTGTGTGCGTGGCCTGCGCTGGCGCAGTCGCCGGCACCATTCCTGTGGCGGATCGGCGGCACCGGCGTCAGCCACTACCTGCTCGGATCCGTGCACCTGCTGCCGGCATCGGCGCATCCGCTGCCGGCGGCGCTGGACCGCGCTTACCGCGACGCCGAAATCCTGATCTTCGAAAGCGATCTCGCCGCGCTGACCACGCCCGAGCTGCAGCAACGCCTGGTCGCCATGGCGCTCAGTGACAGGCCCGAAGGCCTGGCGGGCGAGCTGCCACCGGCGATCTACGCGCGGATCGGCCGCCAGGCGGGTGAGCTCGGCCTGCCGGCGCAGGTCTGCGACCGGTTCCAGGCCTGGTTCTGCGCGCTGACCCTGGAGATTGCCGGCTTCATGCAGGCCGGTTTCGCCGCCGAATACGGCATCGACCAGCATTTCCATGCGCAGGCCACGCGCGATGCCAAGACCATTGCCTGGCTCGAGTCGGTGCAGGACCACGTCGATCTGTTCACGCAAATGCCGGCGGCGCTGGGGCCGTCGTTCCTGGAGGCGACGCTGGATGCCCTCGCCGATCCGGACGGCTCGCCCGCGGCGCTGGTGCGCGACTGGCGCGACGGCGACACCGCGGCGCTGGCGGCGCGGGTCGACGCGCTGCGCGCCGGCCATCCGCAGGCCTATGCACGGCTGATTGGCGACCGCAACCGCACCTGGCTGGCGCCGCTGGACCGTCAGTTCCGCCAGCGCCGGCCGGTGCTGGCGATTGTCGGGGCGGCCCACCTGCTCGGCCCCGACGGCCTGCTGCGCCAGCTGCGTGACCGCGGCTTCACGGTCGAGGCGGTGGAGGCTGCGCCATGATCGAGCTGTGGCAGTTCAATTTCTCGATGTATCCGGAAATGGTGCGCTGGGCGCTCGAGCACAAGGGGCTGGCCTACCGCTGTCACGACCTGCTGCCGGGACCACACGTGCTGCAGCTGCTGCCGCGCTTTGGCCAGAAGACGGTGCCGATCCTGCGCGACGGGGCGCAGGTGTTCAAACAATCGGCGGCGATCCTGGAGCACCTGGAAGCCCGCTACCCGCAGCACCCGCTGCTGCCGGAGCACCCGCAGTCGCGCGCGCAGAGCTGGGCCCTGGCACGGCGCTTTGCCGACGACTACGGCGCCTGGGTGCGCCTCGCCGGTTTCCATGATCTGCTGCCGCACGCGACCTGCATGGCACGGCTGTGGTCGCAACCGTTCTCGCCGCTGGTGCGCGCGGCGTATACCGCCAGCTTTCCCCTGCTGGTGCGGCCGGTGATGCGGGCGGACATGGGCATCACCGCGGCGCGTGCCGCCATCGGCCGCGAGCGCACGCGCGAGGCACTGGACCTCGTCGCCGAGTGCACGCGGACCCGCGATTATCTGGTGGGCGAGCGCTTCGGCCTGGCCGATCTGGTCGCGGCGAGCGTGCTGTTCCTGACGGTGTTTGCGCCCGAGTACCCGGCGCGCATCCCGCACCCTTATCCGTCAGGCCTGCAGCGCTGGCTCGACTGCTGGCGCGATCACCCGGGCAGCGCCTGGGTGCGCCGCATCTACGGGCTTCACCGCCAGCGCCGGCCGCTGAGCTGAGCCGCGTCCTAGTCCGGCGGTAGGATGAACGAGCGCACGCGGGGCGCGGCTTCGGGCGCCGCCTCGGGTTCGGCGCGGCGCGCCGGCATCGCGTTCTGCCGTGCCTTGGCGCGCCACGGCGGCGGCAGTTCGGCTTCGCGGACATCGTCGGCGGCGGCGTGCGCGGCCTGGGCCGCCGGCGGCGGCACCTCCATCGCCGCGGCCTCGATCCACTGCTGCACCGCCGGGTGCGCCAGCACGCAGCGCACGTAGTCGCGCTCGGTGGCTTCGAGCGGCACGTCGTAGGCGGCAAAACGCAGCGCCACCGGCGCGAACATCGCATCGGCGATGCCGAAGCTGCCGAACAGCCAGTCGCCGAGCCAGCCAAAGCGGCTGCGCGCTTCGCGCCAGATCGTGCAGACGCGCTCGATGTCCGCCTGCGCTGCCGCCGATACGGTCACCGGCGCCGGGTCGCGCGTGGCATTGAACGGCAGCTCGCGGCGCAGGTCGGCAAACCCGCTGTGCATCTCGTGCGCCACCGAGCGCGCAAACGCCCGCGCCGCCGGTTTCAGCGGCCAGGCGCCGGGCAGCGCGAAGGTTTCTGCGGCGTACTCGCAGATCGCGATCGACTCCCAGACGCGCAGATCGCCGTGGTACAGCGCCGGCACGCGCCCGCTGGGCGAGTGCGCCATCAGACGTACGCGCGTCTCCGGCTGATCGAGCGGAATCAGGATTTCCTTGAAGGGAAGACCGTGGTGCCTGAGGAACAGCCACGGTCGGAGCGACCACGACGACAGGTTCTTGCTGCCGATGCACAGCGTCAATCCGCTCATGGCTTCGTACCGGTTCGGGGGGAAGGGAACTCAGCTTGGCTGATAATGGACCACCTATTGCGGGATCCGGTATAGCCCGAACACTTGAACGCCAGCTGAATGCACCCGCCCCCCACTGCCTGTCGTGCGCTCTGTCATGCGCTGTTGCTGAGCCTGCTGCTGGCGCCGTTGCCGGCCGTTGCGGACATCGCCGTTCGCGTCGAGGGCCTCGACAAGCCGCTGCGCGACAACGTCGAGCTGCGCCTGGGCATCGGTTTGCAGGCGCAGCGCCCGGATCTCGATCAGGGTCTGGTCGAGGCCCTGCATCGCGACGCGGACGAGGACATCCGCCGCGCGCTGCAGCCGTTTGGCTACTACAACCCGCGGATCGTCGGCACGCTCGAAGGCCAGGCGCCGGACTGGCGCGCGCGCTATGAGGTGCAGGCCGGACCCCGCACCCACCTCGACCGAACCGAGCTGCAGATCGACGGCGAGGGCGCTGAGCTGCTGGAGGCGTTGCGCGGCGCGCTGCTGCGCGCGCTGCCGCCCGGCGCGCCGCTGCTGCACGCGGACTACGAGAGGGCCAAGGACCGCCTGGCCGGCGCCGCGTACGCC
Source organism: Fontimonas sp. (assembly GCA_041592255.1). GTDB lineage: Bacteria > Pseudomonadota > Gammaproteobacteria > Nevskiales > Nevskiaceae > Solimonas. The sequence continues at coordinate 18,200 of JBFHQK010000002.1, read as the reverse complement.
GCCGGTTTTCTCGACGCCCGCTTCACGCGCGCCGAGTTGCGCGTGCTCGCCGACGACAATCTGGCGCAGATCGAGCTGCGCTTCGACACCGGGCCGCGCTATCGCTTCGGCACCGTGCTGATCGACCAGAGCATCCTCGATCCCGACGTGCCGGCGCGCTACGTGTCGATCCACGAGGGCGAGTTCTACGACCCGCAGGTGCTGCTCGACACCCAGTTCGCGCTCGGCGATCTGGGCTATTTCAACAGCCTCGAAGTGCTGCCGCAGCGCGAGCGGGCGCAGGATCTGCGCGTGCCGATCGATATCCGCACCACGCCGCGGCCGCGCACGCTCTACAACTTCGGCGTCGGTTACGGCACCGACACCGGCGCGCGGGTGGGCGCCGGCGTGCAGGTGCGCCGGCTCAACCGCCGCGGGCACACGGCCAAGGCCGAAACGCGGCTGTCCGAGGTCAAGAACACGGCGCGCGGCGAGTACCGCATCCCGATCGGCAACCGCGTCGGCGAGAGCATCGGCGTCACCGGCGAGCTGAGCACCGAGCGTTTCGACGCCGGCGACAGCCGCAAGTGGGGCGTCGAGCTGAGCCTGTCGCGCATCCCGGGCGCCTGGCAGCGGCGCGTGTACCTGGCCTTCACCCACGAGGAATCGGTGCTGGGCACGACCCGCCAGACCGCCGATCTGCTGACGCCGGGCGTGGCACTCAACCGCGCCGAGCTCGACGATCCGATCTACACCCGTCGCGGCTGGTCGGTGTTCGCCGATGTGCACGGCGCGGTCGGCGGCGTGCTCGCCAACACCAGCTTCGTGCGGGCGCAGACGGTGCTGCGCGGTGCCCTGCCGGTCGGCGAACGCGCTCGCCTGCTCGGTCGCTACGAATACGGCGCCAACGTGGTCGAGGAATTCGGCGAACTGCCGGCGTCGCAGCGCTTCTTTGCCGGCGGCGATCAGTCGGTGCGCGGGTATGCCTACCAGGCACTCGGAACCAAGGATGACGAGGGCAATGTCATCGGTGGCAAGTTCCTGCACGCCGCCAGCGTCGAGCTCGAGACCCGGGTCTGGAACAACTGGGGCGCAGCGCTCTTCTATGACGTCGGCGGCGCTGGCGACAATCCCAATCCGCCGCTGTCCCAGGGCATCGGCGCCGGCGTGCGCTACCGCGCCCCGGTGGGCTCGGTGCAGCTCGATCTCGCCCACCCGCTCGACCTTCCGGACGGCGGTGTGCGCCTGCATCTGGGCGTGAGGGTCGGCCTGTGAGGCGCGCGCTGGCGGTGCTGCGGGACGGCATCGGCGTGCTGCTGACGCTGATGGCCGCGGTCGGGGTCTGGCTGCTGTTCACCGAGTCCGGCGCGCGACTGGCGCTGCGCGAAGTCGCCGAGCGCAGCGGCTACGTGCAGGCCGAAGGGGTGCAGGGTCGCCTGTGGGGGCCGATCCGGTTTGCGCGCCTGCGCTACGAGGACGCATTCGTGCGCGTGGTGCTCACCGACGCCGAGCTCGACTGGGCGCTGCTGCAGCTGCTGCGCGGCACTGTGGCGGTGTCGCAGCTGCAGGCCGGTTCGCTCGACGTCGCGCTCAAGCCGGCGGATGCGGACACTGCGCCGGACGCGGCGCAGGACAGCGGCGCGCTGACGCGCCTGCCGGTGGATCTCGACCTGCGCGGCATCCGCATTGACCGCGTCGTGATCCGCGCCGCCGATGCCCCGCCGCTGCAATTCGATGCGGTGGCGCTCGACGGCAGCTGGATCGGCGATCGCGTGCGGCTGGCGCCGCTGGCGGCGGTCACGCCCTGGGTCGGCGCGCTGCAGTTGGACGGATCAGCGCAACTGCGGCCCGATGCGGTGCAGATCGAGGCCTTGCACCTCGAAGGCATCGCCACGGCCGATCTCGCCGGCCGCCAGGGATACACCGAAGGCTCGGATCTGCAGCTGGCCTGGCGTGCGTTGCACTGGCCGCCGGCCGGGGCGCCCACGCTGGTCAGCGAGCAGGGCCGCCTGCACTGGCAGGGCAGTTTTGACGCCTGGCGCTACGCGCTCGAGGGCCAGCTGGCGGTGGCCGGCGAGCGGCTGCGCATCGATGCCCACGGCCAGGGTTCGCTGGGCAGCCTCGCTGCCGAGCGCGTGCGCGTCGACAGCGGCCACGGCCGTTTCGACGGGCGCGCCGAGCTCGATTGGCGCGACACGCCGACACTCAACGCGCACGGCACGCTCGATGGCGTGCAGCCGCAGCACTGGCTGGCCGAACTCGAAGGGGAACTCAACGGCGCGCTCGAGGCCCGTGCGGTGCTGGCGGCGCAGCCGGTGGCGAGTTTCAGTCTGACATTGCAGCGCTCGACGCTGCTCGGCTATCCGCTGGAGCTGGCCGCTACCGGCAGCTACGCCGCCGAGACGCTGCGGCTGTCGCGCTTCGATCTGCGCTCCGGGCCCAGCCGCCTGCGCGCCAGCGGCCGCGCCTGGCCCGAGCTGGCGCTCGACGCCCGCCTCGACAGCAGCGATCTGCGCTCGTTGTGGCCGGCACTGACCGGACGCGCGCAGGCCACACTCACGCTCGCAGGGCCGCCGACCCTGCCGCGCGTCGCCGGCACGCTGCGCGCGGATGCCCTGCGCTATGCCGAGTTTGGCGCACAGCAGGTGGCGCTCACGGCCGATGTCGACCCGCGCGGCGACACCCGCGTCGACGCCGAGCTGCACGGGATCGACGCCGGTCAGCGCATCGACCGGCTGCGGCTGACGCTGGCCGGACGCGAGAAGGCCCACCGCTTGACGCTGGATGCGGTGGCGCCGCAGCTGCGCGCGAGCCTGACCGCCGACGGCGCGGCCGACATCGCCGCGCGCGCCTGGGACGGCACCCTCAGCGCCGCGCGCCTGACGCTGCCCGAGTTGCCGCCGTGGACCCTCGAGGACGCCGCCGGCCTGAAGATCGCCGGTGCCGACGCGGAGCTCGCGCCCGCCTGCTTCGTCTCGACGGCGGCCCGCGCCTGCGTGGCGTTGCGGCCGGTCGACGCGGTGCGCCGCATCGCATTTCGCGTGGAGGCGTTCCGTCTGCCGACGCTGGATCCCTGGATGCCGGCCGGCACGCGCATCGAGGGTCAGCTCGACGCCCACGGGTATCTGGATCTGGGCGCAGCCGGGCTCGACGACCTGCGGCTGGAGCTGCAGACCAGCGCGCTGCAGCTGCGCAGCAACGGACTGCCGCCGCTGCGTCTGCTGCCAGGCCAGGTGCAGGTGCGGGAGCAGCCGCAGGGGCTGGTGCTCAGCGCCGAACTGCCGTTTGAAACCGGGGGGCTGCAGTTGGCGGCGCAGCTGGCGCCGGGGCCGGTGTTCATGCAGCGTGCGCTCAGCGGCACGCTGGAGGTCGACGTGCCGGAACTGAGTTGGCTGACGCTGCTCAACCGCGAGTTCCAGGAGGTGCGCGGCCGGCTCGACGCGCGCCTCGCGCTGGCGGGCACGCCGGCCGCGCCGCAGCTGTCGGGTACGGCGCAGCTATCCGACGCCGGCCTGCGGCTGCGCACGCCGGGCATCCGCCTCGAGCGCGTTGCCGCCACGCTGCGCGCGGACCCGACGCAGGTGCTGCAGCTGGATGCCGAGGCTTGGTCGGATGGCGGCGTGCTGCGCATCGACGGCCGCATCGATCCGACCTCCGCCTCGGACGTGCTGGCGCTCAATATCCGCGGCGAAAACTTCCAGGCCGTGCGCACGCCGGATGCGGCGATCTGGATCTCGCCGGCGCTTGACCTGCGCCTGGTCGAACGCACGCTGCAGGTCGACGGGCGGGTGGACGTGCCGCGCGCCAACCTCACGCCCAAGACCATCGACCAGGGCGTCGGCCCGAGTGCCGACCAGGTGATCGTGCGCCGGGGCGAGGCGGCCGCGGCCCCGCGCCCGCTCGCGGTGGCCGCCGACGTCGAGCTGCGGTTGGGCGATGCGGTGCGTTTCGACGGCCTGGGGCTGAAGACGCGCCTGACCGGCGCGGTGCGCGTGCGCGAAGCCGAGGGCGTGCCCACGCGCGCGCGCGGCGAGCTGCAGCTGGTCGGCGGGCGCTACAAGGCGTATGGCCAGGAACTGGCGCTGGATACCGGCCGCCTGCTGTTCACCGGCGGCGCGCTGACGCGACCGGCGCTCGAGCTGCGCGCGACGCGCAAGCCGCGCGCCGACATCACCGTCGGCGTGCACGTGCGCGGCACGCTCGAACGGCCCGAGTTCAGCCTGTTCTCGACGCCGGCGATGCCGCAGGAGCGGCAGCTGTCGTGGCTGGTGCTGGGCCGCGCGATTGATCAGAGCGGCGGCAGCGCCGACGAACGGGCCATGGTCGCGAATGCGGCGCTGTCGCTGGGCCTGTCCGGCAGCGAGTGGCTGGCGCAGCGCGTGTCCGGCACGCTGGGCATTGACGAAGTCACGATCGGCGCCCAGCCGGGCGAATCCAGCGACCAGGCCCGGCTGACCGTCGGCAAGTACCTGTCGCCGCGCCTGTTCATCAGCTACGGCGTGGCCCTGTTCGAGCCCGGGCAGAGCTTCCGGCTGCAGTACGACATCGGCGGCGGCTTCAAGCTCGCCACCGAGACCGGCGTCGAGTCCGGCGGCGATCTGCTGTACACGATCGAGCGCTGATGGCGCGGCCGCGCGCCGCGGCTGACGGCACCGCCGCTTACAGCCTGCGGCGCAACCAGGCCGCGATATCGGCCAGCTCCTCGGCGCAGACCTCGTGCTGCATCGGATACGCCTTCCACTCCACCGCGCAGCCCAGCGCGGCAAGTTCGCGGTGCGTGTCCTCGCCCCACTTGAAAGCGACGATCTGATCGAAGCGGCCGTGTGCGAGCAGCACCGGCAGCGCGCGGCTGGCGGCGTGCCGCTCGGCCGCCGCCTGCGCATACCGCGGCAGATAGGTCGACAGGGCGATCACGCCGGCCAGCGGCTGCGGCTGGCGCAGCGCGCAATGCAGTGCCACGGCGCCGCCCTGCGAAAAGCCGGCGAGGACAATGCGCGTCGACGGCAGGCCGGCGGCGATCTGCGCCGCGATATAGGCGTCGATGCGCTGCGCGGCGGCGCGCAGGCCGGCCGCGTCTTCCGGGGCATCCGCGCTCAGCCCGCGGATGTCATACCAGGCGCGCATCGGATAGCCGCCATTGAGCGTCACCGGGCGCACCGCGGCGTGCGGAAAGATGAAGCGGATGCCGGCATCGCTCGGCAGCCCCAGTTCGGGCACGATCGGCACGAAGTCGCTGCCATCGGCGCCCAGGCCATGCAGCCAGATCACCGCGGCGGTGGCCGTGGCGGCCGGTTCGAGCACAATCTCCAGCGCCGAGTCGATGCGTTTCATCGCTGTCATTGTCGGCGCCGCCTGCCGGCGCGGCAACGCCCGTCAGCGGGGTGGTCGCCGCAGTTATACTGCGATCCCCTCAGCGTCCGCACTGCCATGCGCCTGATGCGCCTGCTTCCGCTCCTGCCCCTGCTGCTGGCCGCCTGCGGCCAGGCCGGCCCGCTGTTCCTGCCGGATCAGCCCCCGCCGGAGCCGACCGCACCCGCCGTCACGGTGCCGGCCGGCGAGACCGAGACCGAGCGCGAGGCCGACGCACGCGCGCGCGACGACGCTGCACCGCCGCAATAGGAACCCCGCGTGGATCATTTCGAATACCGCAACGGCGCGCTGTACGCCGAGGACGTCGCCGTCGCCGACATCGTCGCGCGCTACGGCACCCCCTGCTACATCTACTCGCGCGCGACGCTCACGCGGCACTTTCGCGCCTTCGACGACGCGCTCGCCGGCACCGATCATTTCGTCTGCTACGCGGTCAAGGCCAACTCCAATCTGGCGGTGCTGCAGGTGCTGGCGCGCCTTGGCGCAGGCTTCGACATCGTCTCCGGCGGCGAGCTGTTCCGCGTGCTGCGCGCCGGCGGCGACGCGGCCAGGATCGTGTTTTCCGGCGTCGGCAAGACCGAGGCCGAGATGCGCGCCGCGCTCGACGCCGGCATCTATTGCTTCAACGTCGAGTCGGCGTTCGAGCTGCAGCAGCTCGATGCGGTGGCCCGCAGCTGCGGCACGCGCGCGCGCATTGCGCTGCGCGTCAACCCGGATGTCGATGCCAAGACGCATCCCTACATCTCCACCGGGCTGAAGAAGAACAAGTTCGGCGTCGATATCGCCACGGCGGAGGCGCTCTATGCCCAGGCCGCGCAGCTCGCCGGCATCGAGATCATCGGCGTCGCCAGTCACATCGGCTCGCAGCTGCTCGACATCACGCCGTTTCTCGATGCGCTCGACCGCGTGCTCGGACTCGTCGACCGGCTTGCCGCGCGCGGCATCCGCCTGCGCCATATCGATGTCGGCGGTGGCCTGGGCGTGCGCTACCACGAGGAGACCCCGCCGGCCCCGCACGAATGGGCCGCGGCGCTGCGGCCCAAGCTCGCCGATCGCGGCCTGCGCATCCTCACCGAGCCGGGACGCGCCATCGCCGGCAACGCGGGCCTGCTGGTCACGCGGGTGCTCGGTCTCAAGACCGGCGGCGAGAAGTCGTTCGCGATCGTCGACGCGGCGATGAATGACCTGATCCGGCCGACGCTGTATCAGGCGTGGATGAATATCGTCCCGGTGCAGCCGCGCGCCGACGCGCCGGAGCGGATCTACGACATCGTCGGGCCGGTGTGCGAGACCGGCGACTGGATCGGCAAGGACCGCGCGCTGGCGATCGCGTCCGGCGATCTGCTCGCGGTGCGCACCGCCGGGGCCTACGGCTTCACGATGGCGTCGAATTACAACACGCGCACGCGCGCCGCCGAAGTCATGGTCGACGGCGCACGCGCGCAGCTGGTGCGTGCGCGCGAGACGCTCGAAGACCTGGTGCGCGGCGAGCAGCTGCTGCCGTGAACCGTGCATCGGCCACCTGTGGCGGCGCGCGCTGCGAGTCCCGGAGGGACGCGTCTCATGGATGAGACGCACGGCGAGGCCCCGTCGCGGCGTCCGCTGATCCTGATCGACGGCTCGAGCTGGCTGTTCCGCGCCTACCACGCGCTGCCGCCGCTGACCAATGCGCGCGGCGAGCCGACCGGCGCGGTTTATGGTCTGGGCAACATGCTGCGCAAGCTGCTCAAGGACTACGCGCCGGAGCGCATCTGCGTCGTCTTCGATCCCAGCGGCCCGACGTTCCGTAACGCGCTCTACGCCGCCTACAAGGCCAATCGCACCGAGACGCCCGAGGATCTGTCGGCGCAGTACCCGGCGGTTCTTGAGCTGATCGAGGCGCTGGGCCTGCCGTGCGTGACGGTGGACGGGGTCGAGGCCGACGATGTCATCGGCACGCTGGCGCATGCGGCCGAAGGCCGCGGCGAACCGGTGCTGATCGTCACCAGCGACAAGGACATGGCGCAGCTGGTGAACGAACGCGTGGCGCTGCTCGACACGATGAAGAACCGGCGCCTGGATCCGGCCGGTGTGGTCGACAAGTTCGGCGTGCCGCCGCAGTCGATCATCGACTACCTCGCGTTGATGGGCGATACCAGCGACAACATCCCCGGCGTGCCCGGCGTCGGTCCGAAGACCGCGGCGAAGTGGCTCAATGAATACGGCTCGCTGGACGCGATCGTCGCGCGCGCCGACAGCATCAAGGGCAAGGTCGGCGACAATCTGCGGGCGCACCTCGACCAGCTGCCGCTGGCGCGCGAGCTGGCGACGATCCGCCGCGACGTGACGCTGCCGCTGACGCTCGACGCGCTGCATCCGCGCGCGCCCGATACCGCCCGGCTCGCCGAGTTCTACCGCCGGCACGGCTTCCACCGCCTGCTCGAGGAGCTCGAGCGCGGCAGTGCCGGGGCGGAGGCGGGCGCGGCGGCCGGTGCCGCAGTGCCGCCGGCCGTGGCGCCGACGCCGCAGTCCGTGCCCACGGCGGCGACGACGGTGGTCGACGCCGACGGCCTCGAAGCCATGGCGGGTGCGCTCGCGGCCGCGGACCTGATCTGTTTCGACACCGAGACCGACCGCCTCGACGCGCACCAGGCGCAGCTGGTCGGACTCGCCTTCGCAGTGACAGCGGGGCAGGGCTGGTACGTGCCGCTGGGGCACGACTATCTCGGCGCGCCGCCGCAGCTGGCGCGTGCGCAGGTGCTGGAGCGGCTGCGACCGATCCTCGAAGACGAACACAAGCCCAAGCTGGCACAGCACGCCAAGTTCGATCTCAACGTGCTGGCGGCGCACGGCGTGCAGGTGCGCGGCGTCGCCCACGACACGATGCTGCAGAGTTACGTGCTCGATGCCGCCGGCAACCGCCACGACATGGACACGCTGGCGCAGAAGCACCTCGGCCACACCACCATCACGTTCGAGGACGTCGCCGGCAAGGGCCGTCACCAGCTGACGTTCAACCAGGTGCCGGTCGACAAGGCGGCGCAGTACTCGGCCGAAGACGCGGACATCACGCTGCGGCTGCACCAGGCGCTGTACCCGCGCGTGTGCGCCGAACCCGCGCTCAAGCGCGTCTACGAAACCATCGAGATGCCGCTGGTGCCGGTGCTGGCGCAGATGGAGCAGGCCGGCGTGCGCGTCGATACCGCGCTGTTGCGCACGATCAGCCACGAGCTGGCCGTGCGTATGGACGAGCTGCAGCAGCAGGCGCATGCGCAGGCCGGCAGCGAGTTCAACCTCGGCTCGCCCAAGCAGCTCGGCAGCATCCTCTACGAGCAGCTGCAGCTGCCGGTGCTGGGCAAGACCCCCAAGGGCGAGCCGTCGACCTCCGAAGACGTGCTCGCCGAACTGGCCGCGCAGCACCCGCTGCCGCAGCTGATTCTCGACTGGCGCGCGCTGCAGAAGCTGCGCTCGACCTACGCCGAGCAGCTGCCGCAGGCGGTCAATCCGCGCACCGGGCGCATCCACACCTCGTACGGACAGGCCATCGCCGCCACCGGCCGGCTGTCCTCGTCCGATCCCAACCTGCAGAACATTCCGGTGCGCACCGCCGAGGGTCGGCGCATCCGCCAGGCGTTTGTCGCCGAGCCCGGCCAGGCGTTGCTGTCCATCGACTACTCGCAGATCGAGCTGCGGCTGATGGCGCATCTGTCGGGCGATGAGCGCCTGCAGCAGGCGTTCCGCGACGGCCGCGACATCCACCAGGCCACCGCGGCCGAGGTGTTCGGCTACGCGATCGACGCGGTGCCGGCCGAGCGCCGGCGCGCCGCCAAGGCGATCAATTTCGGCCTGATCTACGGCATGTCGGCATTCGGGCTGGCGCGCCAGCTCGGCATTCCCCGCAACGAGGCGCAGGACTACATCGACCGCTTCTTCGGCCGTTATCCGGGGGTGCGCCAGTTCATGGAGTCGACCAAGGCGCAGGCGCGCGAGCGCGGCTACGTCGAAACCCTGTTCGGCCGGCGCCTGTATCTGAAGGACATCGGCTCGCGTAACCAAGCCCAGCGCCAGTACGCCGAGCGCACCGCCATCAACGCGCCGCTGCAGGGCACCGCCGCCGACCTGATCAAGCTGGCGATGATCGACCTGTCCGCCTACCTGCGCCAGACCGCGCCGGGCGTGCGCATGATCATGCAGGTGCATGACGAGCTGGTGTTCGAAGGACCGGCGGCCGCGCTCGCCGATCTGGCGCCGGAAATCGCCGGCCGCATGTGCCGTGTTTCCGCCCTGGATGTACCGCTGGTCGCCGACTGGGGGGTGGCCGCGAACTGGGACGCCGCCCATACCCCGTCTGGGCACGCAAGTAGCGATACCTGAACGCTTTTTTGTGCGTCCGCGGGCGGCGGGGCGCCGCGCGAGGCTGGCGCAAGCTGCTGATTATAAAGGGGCGTTCCGGCCAGGCCGGAACCCGCGCTCAGCGCGCGGCGGCAACGCGGTTTGAACTTCCGGCCGCCACCCCCATCTAATCTTCCGAGCGGCGATTCTCCCTGTCCCGCTCACCGCCCCACTCCCTGGGCGGATCCGGCACCCCCAACGCCGGAAAGCGTGGCCCGGTGGCTTTCCCCCAAAGTCACCGGGCTTTTTTTTGTCGCGCGCAACGCCCCGGCGGGCCGCCGTGTTCAGCCGCCGCGACTCATGCGTCTGCGTCGGGCGCAGCCGCGCCCGCGGCGGCTTCCAGCAGCGCGCCGGCGCGCTGGCGCAGCTCGTCGAGCCCGAGTCCGCTTTGCGCCGAAAACAGCTGGATCGTGACATCGCTCAGCTGCGGCAGCGTGCGGCGCACCGACAGCAGCGTGCTCTTGGCTGCGCCAAAGCCGAGCTTGTCGGCCTTGGTCAATACCAGGTGGCTGGGCAGACCGCGCCGCACCGCCCAGTCCAGCATCTGCCGGTCCGGCGGGGTCAGTGGATGGCGCACGTCCATGATCAACACCACACCGCACAGGTTGGCGCGGGTTTCGAAGTAGCGTCCGATCAGCTCGCCCCATTCGCGGCGCTGATCCTGCGACACCTTGGCGTAGCCGTAGCCGGGGAGGTCGGCAAAACGGCCGCCGGGAATCTCGAACAGATTGATCAGCTGCGTGCGTCCCGGCGTCTTGCTCACGCGCGCGAGACTGTTGTGTCCGCACAGCCGGTTCAGCGCGCTGGATTTGCCCGCGTTGGAGCGGCCGGCGAAAGCCAGCTCCGGCAGGCGGTCGGCGGGAAGCTGGTCGAGGCGCGCGCAGGACAGGAGAAAGCGCGCTCCGGCGAAAGGGTTCGGATTCGGAGGCATGGAAGGCGACGGGGCGGCGGCACAAGCATAGCCGGCCGGCCCGCCCACGTGCCAACTTCGGCGCCGGACATGTAGAATCCGGCGCTAGTTTTTACCAGTCCGTGCAGCGGCCCTTCGCGGGGACCTCATTCCGCCGCACGCATCCGATCTCGGGAGTCGACACGAAATGAAGCGCGTTTTGCTAGCCGCCGCCCTGTGCGTCACGTTTGCGGCACCGCTCGCAGCCCAGGCCGCGGCCGGTCAGGATCCGTTTACCCAGGGCGACGCCGAGGCCGGCGCGGCCAAGGCCGCCGTGTGCGCCGCCTGCCACGGCCCGGCCGGCAACAGCGCCAATCCGGAATGGCCCAAGCTCGCCGGGCAGGGTTCGGCCTACCTCTATACGCAGCTCAAGCGCTTCAAGGAAGGCAAGCGCGTCAATCCGCTGATGTCCGGGCAGGCCATGGGCCTGTCGGATCAGGACATGCGCAATCTGGCCGCCTACTACGCCGCCCAGCCGTTCAGCCCGGGCGTCGCCAGCGAAGCCGCGGTTGCGGACGCGCAGACGCTGTACCGCGCCGGCGACGCCAGCCGCGCCTTGCCCGCCTGCGCCGCCTGCCACAATCCGGACGGCGCCGGCGTCGCTGCGGCGGGCTACCCGCGGCTGGGCGGACAGCACGCCACCTACGCCGCCAAGATGCTGCGCGACTACCGTAACGCTGCGGCGCAGGGCCAGCTCGAAGGGAATCCGGGGATCATGGCGTCGGTCGCCGCCAAGCTCACCGATGCCGAGATCGAGGCCCTGGCCTCCTACATCAACGGACTGCAGTAAGGAGTCGACATGCGCGCACTGATTCGCGGACTGTCCGCCGCCACCCTCGCGCTGCTGTCCTTCGCCTGCTCGGCCCAGGACGCGGCCAGCGCGTTCAGCGAAGGCCAGCAGTACAAGAAGGTGCGTGAGGTGCAGGCGCCGGTTGATGCCAAGCGCATCGAGGTCGCCGAGTTCTTCTGGTACGGCTGCCCGCACTGCTACAGCTTCGACCCGACGATCGAGGCCTGGAAGAAGACCAAGGCCGGCGACGTCGACTTCGTGCGCTATCCGAACTCACTCGGACGTCCCGAAGGGCAGCTGCATTCGAAGGCGTTCTATACCGCCGAGGCGCTCAACGTGTTCGACGCGATGCACGCCGCGCTGTTCGCGGCGATCCAGAAGGATCGCATGCCGCTGAGCAGCGAGGCGCAGATCCAGCAGGTGTTCAACGCCACCACGGGCGTGCTGCCGGACGTGTTCCGCGCCACCTTCAACGGCTTTGCGGTCGATGCGCGCGCGCGCAAGGCTGACCAGCTGGCGCAGGCCTACGGCATCACCAGCGTGCCGACGGTGGTGGTGGGCGGCAAGTACATCACCAGTGCGGCGATGGCCGGCGGTGCGAGCGAGGCCATCCGCGTGATCGACTTCCTGGTCGACAAGGTCCGCAAGGAACGTGCGATTCGCTGATCGCGGCTTCGGCGGCAGCAAGGCCCGGCTGATCGCCGGGCTTTTTGTTGCAGCCACCGCGCCGGCGCTGGCGGCGCCGGTGGAACTGCCCCTGGCGACCCTCGACCAGGCCTGCGCGCTGATCGGCACGCGCCTGCAGAGCGTCGGCATCGAACAGTGCCTGGGCGCCGGCCTCACCGTGGCCGACGGCGCCAGCGCGCAGGGGCTGCCGCTGCTGTATCGCGACTACCCCGCCACGTCGCGGCGGACCACGCCCAAGCGCGTGCTGATGATCGGCGGCATCCACGGCGACGAGCTGTCGTCGATCAGCATTGTCTTCGGCTGGATGCAGCGCCTCGCCGACAGCCGCTTCCAGCCGTTTCACTGGCGCGTCCTGCCGAGCGTGAATCCCGACGGCCTGCTGGCGCGTCCGTCGACGCGGGTCAACGCCAATGGCGTCGATCTGAACCGCAACTTTCCGACCCGGAACTGGCGCGCCGAGGCGCTGACGTACTGGGAGCGACGCACCGGCCGCGACCCGCGCCGAAACCCGGGTGCGGCAGCGCTGTCGGAGCCGGAGACGCGCTGGTTGGTGCGCGAGATCGAGGCATTTCGCCCGGACGCGATCATCGCCGTGCACGCGCCCTACGGCGTGCTGGATTTCGACGGGCCGCGCGAGCCGCCCGAACGCTTCGGCTATCTGCAGCTGCACCAGCTCGGCACCTATCCCGGCTCGCTGGGCAACTTCGCCGGCATCAACATCGGTCTGCCGGTGATCACGCTGGAACTGCCGCACGCCGGCATCATGCCCAGCGCCCAGCAGCAGCAGCGCATCTGGACCGACATGCTGACCTGGCTCGAAAAGAATCTGCCGGAAGAGGCGCCGCTGTACTTCCGCCTCGGCGATCATCCCTGGAACGGCGCGCGCGGCGACTCCGGCTAGCTGGTGCGGCGCGTGCTCAGCGGTTGACCTCGCGCACGATCTTCCAGTCGCCGTCGGGCTGGCGGCGCCAGAACTGCTGCTTGCGCGAGGTGACGGCGAAATTGTCCGAGCGGTAGTCCATCGTGAATTCCGCCAGCATCACCGCGTCGTCGGCGCCGGGATAGCGGAACAGGCTGACATCGCGCAGCTGCACGTCGATGAACTTCTTGCCGGCGTTGACGCGGCGCTTGTGCGCGGAGAAGGCCGTCAGGCCCATGCCGTCGCTGCCGAAATCCGGCGCGTAATGGGCGAGGTAGCCTTCGGTGTCCCGGCTCGACCACTTCTGCCGCCAGTCCTCGATCCGCTGCAGGAAGCCGTCGCGCAGCGAAGCCGCCGACGCCGCCGGAATCCATTCGAGCTCGTCGCTGAGCACCACCGGCGTGCGACCGAAGTCGACGTATCCGCGCAGGGCTTCGAGGTCGGCGTTGGCCATCGTCACGCAGCCTTCGCTCGAGCGCGGCGGCCGGCTGTAGGTGTCGCGCGGCACGCCATGCAGCCAGATGCCCGAGCCCGAGCGTTGCTGCAGCGTGTCCCAGACATTGGGATAGTCCAGCGGCAGCGCGCCGGCGCCATACAGCTCCGGCAGCGCGCCGTCGTCGATCCAGTGCGTGATGTGGTACAGGCCGACCGGCGTGCGCAGGTCGCCGGCGCTCTGTTTGCGTGCGCCGTTGCGGCCGATCGCCGCGTAATGGTGGCGCTGCAGCTGCAGCAGGCCGTTATCGTTCTTCAGCAAGTACAGCCGGGCGCGCGGCAGGTCGACGACAATGGCATACGCGTAATGCGGCGACAGCTGCAGCACCGCGTTGGGCATCGTGCCGGCGGGCGGGACTGCCTTCTCGCTGGACAGGCGCACGCGCGCCTCCTCGGCGAGGTCGCGCAGGCCGGGGTCGCTGGCCATCCCGCGCGCCAGCGGGGTGCTGCCGGCGGCCCCGGACAGTGCGGCCAGCAGCTCGCCATAGAACAGCTGCGCGAGTCGGAACGTGGGTTCGCGTTGGGTCAGGGCTTCCAGTGTCGACAGCGCATCACCGGACCGCCCGGCGCGCAGCAGCACGACGGCGGTATTGAACTGCTGCTCCGGCGGCGGCTGCGCGCTGGCGGCGAGGCTGATCAGTCCCGCTGCGAGGGCGGCAATCCGTTGCCGTGCGACCATTGCGCGCCGCGCGCGTCGATCAGCGCGCGTACTCACGGGCGATTTTCCAGCCGCCCGCGGTCAGAGTCATGTCCAGCATCTTGTCGACGACATCATTGAAGCTGTCGGACGCATAGTCCTGGCGGAACTGCACCGTCGCCGTCGACGCGCCAGTGCCTTGGAAACGGGGATCGGCGATCTTGACGCTGATGCGCCGCGGCTGGGCGATGCGTTCGCGGCGCTGGGCTTCCCAGGCCGCACGCGACAGCCCGCCCTCGGGGACGAAGTCGGGCGCGTAGGCGGCGAAGTAGGCGTCGAGGTCCTGTGCCGACCAGGCGGCGGCCCATGCCAGCAGGGCGTCGTTGAGCGCGGTGCGCGCGCTGGCGTCGAGTTCGGTTACGGCGGGCGCGACGGCCGGGATGGGGGCGGGCGTGGGCACGGCGCGAGCCGGCGCAGCCTCGGCGGCGACCGGCGCCACGGGTGCGGCGGCGGGCACCTGCACCGCGGCGCTGGCTTCCAGCGGCGCGCTGCCTTCGAGCTGGTTGATCAGCGCCAGCTTGCGGCGCACCAGCACATTCGACTCGTCGAGCAGCAGCGCGCGGTTGTAGGCGGCGCCCGCCAGTGCGGCGTAGATGTCGCCGAGATTCTCGTGCGCGGTGGCATAGCTCGGGTGCGTCGCCAGCGCGGCTTCGAGGGCCTCGCGCGCACGGTTGTAGTCCCCCTGGCTGGCGTAGAGCACGGCCAGGTTGTTATAGGGCTCCGGCAGCTGCGGATAGTCGCGCGTCAGGTCGGCGAACACGCGCACCGCTTCCTGGGTCCGCTCCAGGCGCACCAGCGCCAGACCCTTGGTGAAACGCGCCTCGGCATCCTGCGGGTTGCGGGCAAGATGCGTGTCCAGCAGTTGCAGCGCATCCGACGCCAGACCTTGCTCCATCAGGTCCTGGGCTTGCGAGGACACGCCTGCGGCAAACGCGGCCGGCGTCAGAACCAGCGCCGCGGCGATCGCGGCGGTGCGGCAGAGCGCAAACATGCAGAAGCTTCCCCTTGGCGTCTCGTTGCGGCTAACTATATCAGCACCGCCCGCGCGGCTTGGCGATCCATGGCCTCGCAGGCCGCGCGCGGCTTTCCGCCTTGGGCGGAAGGGCGCACACGCGCCTTCCGCGGCACGCCGCGCTCAGGCGCCGCGCACGTACACCGGCGGGGTGCCGGGCGGCAGGCCCTTGAAGCGCTTGTGAACCCAGAAATACTGGCTGGGCGCCGGCGCGATGCCGCGCTCGATCACCGCGTTGATGCGGGCGGCGTCGGCGACGTCGTCGCTGCCGGGAAAATCGCTCAGCGCCGGCAGGATCGTGATCCGGTAACGGCCGCCGACGCGCTGCGGAAAATACGGCACGACCCTGGCCCGGCCCATCTGTGCCAGGCGCGCGGTCGCGGTGATGGTCCGCACCGGCGTGCCGAAAAACGGCGCATAGACGCTCAGCCGGGCATCGAGGGTCTGATCGGGTGCGTACCAGATGGCGCGACCGCTGCGTAGCGCGCGCACCAGCGGCCGGAGATCCTCGCGAGCCAGCGCCGGCAGCCCGGAACGGCCCTCGCGCCAGCCATGCATCAGATGATCCATCACCGCGTTGTTGTACGGCCGGTACATGGCGTGGAACTTCACGCCGGCCAGGCACAGGAAGCGGGCGCCGATTTCCAGCGTGGTGAAGTGCCCGGTCAGCAGCAGCACGCCGGCGCCATCGGCCATCGCCGCCTGCAGGTGTTCGAGCCCGACCACCTCGCCGCGCCGGCGCAGGCGCCAGTCCGGCGCAAACCACGCCAGCGCGGTTTCGAAGACCCCGCGCCCGAGCTCCTTGAAATGCGCGTCGACGAGGCGCTCCCGCGCCACGGGCGACAGCTGTGGATAGGCGATGCCCAGATTGACCCGCACCACCTGACGCCGGCGTCGCAGCAGACGGCCGGCACACCAGCCCAGCGCGGCGCCGAGCAGCATCTGCACGCGCACCGGGATCCAGCTCAGCAGCCAGACCAGGCCGACGCCCAGCCAGGTCGGCCAGTGGCGCGGATGCAGCAGCGCGCGCGGCAGCGGTCGCCGGGCGGCCGGCGCGGAAGGGGACGGGGACATGCGCGCATTACAGCAGCTTCGCGTGCGCGGTTTCCAGTTTGAGCGCAAAGCTCCCGATAATGTGCGGATGCGCCCGATCTACAGCCTGTTGTTGTATCTGCTCACGCCGCTGGCGGTACTGCGCCTGCTGTGGCGTTCACGCGAGCTGCCCGACTACCGCCGCCGCATCGGCGAGCGCTTCGGCTTCGTGCCGCGGCCGCCGCAGCCGATAGCGGTCTGGGTGCATGCGGTCTCGGTCGGGGAGTCGCTTGCCGCCATGCCGCTGATCCGCGCCCTGGTCGAGCGTCACGGCCGCGGCCGCGTGCTGGTCACGACGACGACGCCGACCGGTTCGGCGCGCGTGCGCGAGACGCTGGGCGAGCAGGTGGTGCATGTCTACGCGCCCTATGACCTGCCCGGTGTCGTCGCGCGCTTCATCGCCCGCATGCGCCCGCAGCGGGTGGTGGTGATGGAAACCGAGCTCTGGCCGAATCTGTTCCGCGCGCTGCGGCGTCGCGGGGTGCCGCTAGTGATTGCCAACGCCCGCCTGTCGCCGCGCTCGTTCGCCGGGTACCAGCGCGTGCGCGGATTTGCCGCGGCAACGCTGGGCGACTGCGCCCACATCGCCGCGCAGAGCGCCGCCGATGCCGAGCGCTTCCGTGCCCTGGGCGCACCGCCGCAACGCGTCAGCGTGATGGGCAATCTCAAATTCGATCAGACCGTGCCGGACGCGCAGCTCGATGCCGGCCGCGCGCTGCGCGCGCAGCTGGGGCCGCAGCGGCCGGTGTGGATCGCCGCCAGCACGCATGATGGCGAGGAAGAAGCCGTGCTCGCTGCGCATCGCGCGCTGCGGCGCCAGCTGCCCGAGGCGGTGCTGATTCTGGTTCCCCGCCACCCGCAACGCTTCGATGCAGTCGAACGACTGATCGGCAACGCCGGCTTCGACGGCGCCCGCCGCAGTGCGCTGGCGCGCCACGGCGCGAACGAGACGCTGCTGCGCGCGGGCGTGCTGCTGGGTGACAGCATGGGCGAGATGTTCATGTATTTCGCCGCGGCCGATGTCGCCTTCGTCGGCGGGTCACTGGTCCCGGTCGGCGGCCACAACGTGCTGGAGCCGGCGCTGCTGGGCAAGCCGGTGCTGTTTGGTCCG
Source organism: Fontimonas sp. (assembly GCA_041592255.1). Classification (GTDB taxonomy): domain Bacteria; phylum Pseudomonadota; class Gammaproteobacteria; order Nevskiales; family Nevskiaceae; genus Solimonas. The sequence goes on along the minus strand of JBFHQK010000002.1, from coordinate 731 downwards.
CACATGCACAATTTCATCGCTGCGCGTGAGCTGCTGCTCGCCGCCGGCGCCGCGGTCGAGGCCCAGGCGCAGGATCTGGCATCGGCGCTGGGCGCGCTGATGACCGATCCCGGCCGCTGCCAGCGCATGGGCGAAGCCGGTTACGCGGCGGTGGCCGCCAATCGCGGTGCCCGCGAGCGCCTGCTCGCGCTGCTGGAGCAGGTCCGCCGCTGAGCTGAACCTCAGGTGCCGCGGCCGGCGGGCGCGGCCATCGCCGTGGGCGGCGCAGCGCGCCGGCGCGCGCGCCACAGCGCATCGCCGGCGTAGAGCGCCAGCGCCAGCCAGATGCAGCCAAAGCCGAAAGCCTGCACGCCGCTGAAGGGCTCGCCGAACAGCAGCACGCCGCAGCCCAGCTGCAGGCTGGGCGCCAGGTACTGAAGAATGCCGATCGTCGACAGCGGGATGCGGCGCGCGCCGACGGCGAACAGCACCAGCGGCAAGGCCGTGATCAGCCCGCTGACGATCAGCAGCAAGTCGATGTGCGGGGCGAGGTGGCCGAAGCTGCCGTCGCCGCGGCGGTCGGACCAGAGCAGAAAGGCGAGGGCGGGCAGCAGCAGCAGGCCGCTTTCGACGGCCAGACCCTGCACCGACGGCACCACGGCGAGCTTGCGGATCAGGCCATAGCTGCCGAACGACAGCGCCAGGCACAGCGCGATCCACGGCAGCCGGCCCGCCTGCAGCGTGAGCCACAG
>JBFHQK010000001.1:0-43318 GCA_041592255.1 Fontimonas sp. | reverse complement strand
GGTTCTGCGATACCGCATCCAGCGGCGCGCCCAGGCCGATCAGCACCAGTAGGGCGTGGCGGGCGCCCAGAAACGCTGCCAGGTGCAGCGGTGTCCAGCCATCGACGCTGTGGCCGCGGAGCACGTCGGGATCGGCGGCGGCGAGTTCGGCCACCCGGCCTGCGTCGTCGCTGGCGGCGGCTTCGAAGATGTCCAGCGGCCGCAAGGGCTTGAGCAGCTCGGCGATCTCCGCGGCGCCGTTGTACAGGGCAAACATCAATGGCGACAGCCCGCCCGGCAGCGGCTCGGTGGCCTGCGATGCGTCGCGCGCGAGCGCGGCGCGGGCCGCGGCCAGGTCGCGGTTCTGGATCGCATGCATCAGGGGGCGAACGTCAGTCATCTGGGGGTCCCGGGAATCACGAAGGCGCGCAGCCTAACCGTCCCTCCCCGGCGACTCAACGCGGGCCGCCGGGTTTGACGCCCTCGAGCCGGCTCACTATGATTCCGCCCCCTATCGCACGGACAGTTAGCTCAGCGGTAGAGCACCGCTTTCACACGGCGGGGGTCACAGGTTCAATCCCTGTACTGTCCACCAGACATTCAAGAAGCCGGGCTCAGCGCCCGGTTTTTTGTTGTCCGCTCGGCGGCGGGCAGGCTGCGTATAGTGGCGGCGTGTCCGTGATGCGGGAACCGCCATGCTGCGCGAAAGCTATCCGTTCTATCTCGCCAACCAGCCCGAACAGCCCAACCGCGCGCTCGTCGTCACTGACAAGTACAGCGGCGCGCCGGCGACGCGGGTGGCGCTGGCCAGCGCTGCGGACATCGAGCGGGCGATCGCCGCCGCCGAACGTGCCGCGCCGGCGATGGCGGCGCTGCCGGCGTGGCGGCGCCAGTCGGTGCTGCGCCACTGCGCACAGCGCTTCGCGGCGCGCCACGAGGAGCTGGCGCTGGCCTTGTGCATCGAGGCGGGCAAGCCGATCCGCGATGCGCGCGGTGAAGTCACGCGGCTGGTCGATACCTTCAGCCTGGCGGCCGACGAATGCAGCCGTTCCAGCGGCGAAGTGCTGAACCTGGAAGTCTCGGCGCGCGCCGAGGGCTATCGCGGCCTGTACAAGCGCGTGCCGATCGGCCCGGTGTCACTGATCTCGCCGTTCAATTTTCCGCTCAACCTCGCCGCGCACAAGGTCGCGCCGGCGATCGCGGCGGGCTGTCCGTTCGTGCTCAAGCCGGCCAGTCGCACGCCGATCGGCGCGCTGATCATCGGCGAGGTGCTGGCCGAGACCGATCTGCCGGCGGGCGCTTTCTCGATCCTGCCCTGTGCGCGCGACGCGGCCGACCCGTTCACGACCGACGAGCGCTTCAAGCTGCTGTCGTTCACCGGCTCGCCCGCCGTCGGCTGGGATCTCAAGGCCCGTGCCGGCAGGAAGAAAGTCGTGCTCGAACTGGGCGGCAACGCCGCCTGCATTGTCACCGAGAGCGCCGATGTCGCGGCGGCGGTTCCGCGTCTGGTGTTTGGCGCCTATTACCAGTCCGGGCAGAGCTGCATTTCGGTGCAGCGCATCCTGGTGCACGCCTCGCGCTACGACGCAGTGCGCGAGCAGCTGGTCGCGGCGGTGCAGGCCCTGCGGCATGGCGATCCGCGCGAGGAGCAGACCTTCATCGGCCCGATGATCTCGGCGGCCGAGGCGCAGCGCCTCGAGCGCTGGATCGCGGATGCGGTCAGCGCGGGGGCGCGGCTGCTGTGCGGCGGCACGCGCGACGGCGCGATGCTGCAGGCCGCGCTGCTCGAGAATGTGCCGGAAACCTGCGATCTGAGTGCGCAGGAGGCGTTTGGCCCGGTCGCGGTGCTGGCGCCGTACAGCGATTTCGATGCGGCACTGGCGGCGGTCAATCGCAGCCGCTACGGCCTGCAGGCCGGCGTCTTCACGCGCGACCTGCAGCAGGCGCTGCGGGCCTGGGATCTGCTCGAGGTCGGCGGCGTGGTGATCGGCGATGTGCCGTCGTGGCGCGTCGACCACATGCCCTACGGCGGCGTCAAGGCCTCCGGTCTGGGCCGTGAGGGGGTGCGCTACGCGATCGAGGACATGAGCGAGCTGCGTCTGCTGGTGATCCGCTGAGCCGCGGTGCGCGGCCCTATAATTCCGCGCATGAAACCACAACTCGATTACGACGGGCTCAATGCGGCGTTGCAGCGCATCGGCTATGTCGACGACGACGCGGCCGAGTACCACGGCGCGCTGTGCGGGGCGTTGGCCGTGCGCGCGCCCGAAGACATCGATCTCTTCAGTCTGATCGACACCGGCGATCGCGCGCCGGCCCGCCGCGATGGCGAGGTGCAGCAGGCGCTGCAGCGATTGCGCGGCGAGACGCTGGAGGCGCTGGCCGACGAGGACATGGGCTTCCAGCCGCTGCTGCCCGACGACGAGTCCGCGCTGGTGTCGCGCGTGCACGCACTGGTGAACTGGTGCGAAGGCTTTCTCTTCGGGCTGGCCAGCCGCCCGGGCCTCGATCTCAAGCGCTGTTCCGACGACGCGCGCGAGATCATCCGCGATTTCACCGAGCTGACCCAGGCGGCCGTCGGCGACGAGACGGACAGCAACCTCGAGGAGACGGCGTACGCCGAGCTGGTCGAATACGTTCGCGTCGGGGCGCAGCTGGTGTTCATGGAGCTGCATCCGCGCCCGACGCTGGACCCATCGAATTCCGCCCACCTGCACTGAAGCTACCCATGAAGACTCGCAGCAAAGCGCGCGCCGCCGGCGCGCAGTCGGAGCACGCGGCACGTCGCGCCCGTTTGATGCAGCTGATCGGCAAGGGCGGGATTGCCATCATTCCGGCGGCGCGCGAGGTGATCCGCGCCCGCGATACGCACTATCGCTTCCGCCAGGACAGCGATTTTCGCTATCTCACCGGCTTTCCGGAGCCGGATGCCATCGCCGTGCTCGCGCCTGGGCACAAGCACGCCGGCAAGAAGGCCGAATTCATCCTGTTCGTGCGCGAGCGCAATCCGGAGCGCGAAATCTGGGATGGTCGTCGCGCCGGCCCGGAGGGGGCGCTGCGCGATTACGGCGCCGACGCCGCGTTCCCGCTGTCGGCGTTCGATGACGAGTTGCCGAAGTTGCTGGGCGGTCGCACGCAGGTGCACTACACGCTGGGGGAGCACGCCGAGTGGGACGGCAAGCTCACCGCGTGCGTGCGCGAGATCCGCGAGGTGTCGCGACGTGGCGCCGCGGCGCCAGTCGAGTTCGTCGCGCTGGAAACGACGCTGCACGAGATGCGGCTGCGCAAGTCGGCGTCCGAGCTGGATCTGATGCGCAGCGCCTGCCAGATCAGCGCGGAGGCGCACTGCATCGCGATGCGGACCGCGCGGGCGGGCCTGTACGAATGGCAGGTCGGCGCCGAGCTGCATCACCACTTTGCGCGTCACGATATGGAGTGCGGTTACGGCTCGATCATCGGCGGCGGTGCCAATGCCTGCATCCTGCATTACGTCGAGAACAGCGCCGAGCTGCGCGACGGCGACCTGCTGCTGATCGACGCCGGCGGCGAGCTGGCCGGTTACACCGCCGACATCACGCGCACGTTTCCGGTGAACGGCAAGTTCAGCAAGCCGCAGCAGGCGGTCTACGAGGTGGTGCTCGAGGCCAACCAGCGAGCGATCAAGGAGCTGCGCCCCGGCAACTCGTCGGCGCGCCCGCACGAGGTGGCGACCCGGGTACTGACCGAGGGCATGGTCGAGCTGGGGCTGCTCAAGGGCAAGCCGGCGGAACTGATCAAGGCCGGCAAGCACCGGCAGTTCTTCATGCATGGCACCGGGCATTGGCTCGGCATGGACGTGCATGATGTCGGCCGCTACAAGCTCGACGGCAAACCGCGGCCGTTCGAAACCGGGATGGTGATGACGGTCGAGCCGGGCCTGTACATCGCCCCGGGAACCACCGGGGTGCCGGAGCAGTACTGGGGCATCGGCGTGCGCATCGAGGATGACGTCGTCGTCACGGCGCAGGGGCCTGAAGTGCTGACCGGCGGCGTGCCCAAGTCGGTGCGCGAGATCGAACGGCTGATGGCCTGAGCGTCTTGCGGAACCGATCTGAAGTGGAACGCACACGTTTTGACGTGGTGATTGTGGGCGGCGGCCTGGTCGGCGCCAGCGTCGCGCTGGGCCTTGCCGATACGCCGCTGCGCGTGGCGCTGATCGAGCCCGCGCCGCCCGCCGCCGCGCCGGCGACTTGGGACGAGCGCTGTATCGCGCTCAATGAAGCCAGTCACCGCATCCTGCGCGCACTCGGCGTCTGGCCCGAGCTGGCGCGCACCGCGGCGCCGATCCTGTCGACCCATATCTCCGAGCAGCAGCGCTTCGGCGTGGCGCGCTTTTCGGCGCAGGAGGCCGGACTCGAGGCGCTGGGCTACAACATCCCGATCCGCCGCATCGGCGAGGCGCTGTGGCAGCGCGTCGTCAGCCGCGGCCGCTGCACCATCATCACGCCGGCGCGCCTGAGTGGCATCGACGGCGGCGCCGATGGCGTCACGCTGCATCTCGAGGACGGTGCGCAGCTGGATGCGCGCCTGGTGGTGGCGGCTGACGGCATGAATTCGCCGCTGCGCGCGTGGCTCGGCCTTGCGGCCGAGCGGCGCGACTACGGGCAATCGGCGATCGTCACGGCGGTGCGCAGCGCACGCCCGCACCGGGGCTGCGCCTACGAGCGCTTCACGCCGGAGGGGCCGATCGCCCTGCTGCCCAAGCCCTGGGAGGCCGCCGAGAACCTGTGTTCGCTGGTGTGGACCACGCCGACCGAGCAGGTCGAGACGCGCCTGAACTGGAGCGACGAAACCTTCATCGGGCACGCGCAGGAGACATTCGGCGAGCGCCTGGGTCGTTTCAGCACGCTCGGGCAGCGGCAGGCCTATCCGCTGGTGCGGGTGATGAGTGAGCGACTGACGGCGCCGCGGGTGGTGTTCGTCGGCAACGCCGCACAATCGCTGCATCCGGTGGCGGCGCAGGGCTTCAACCTCGGGCTGCGCGACGCCGCGACCCTGAGCGAGCTGCTCGCGGCGCATCAGGGCGATGCGGGCGCCGCAGAGGTGCTCGAGCGCTATGCCGCACTGCGCAGCGACGATCGGTCGCGCGTGGCCGAGTTCACCGACCGCCTGGTGCGCCTGTTCTCCAACCGCGTGCCGGGACTGCGCGGCCTGCGGCATCTGGGGCTGCTGGCGCTGGACCTCGCGCCGCCGGTGCGCGAGGCGGTGCTGTGGCAGAACCTGGGCTTTGGCGGCTACACGCCAGCGGCCGCGCGGAGACCGCAATGAGGCCGGCGCGGGACTGTGATGTGGCGATTGTCGGCGCCGGTCTGGTCGGTGCCGCGGCGGCGCTGGGTCTGCACCGCGCGGGTCTGCGCGTGCGCGTGCTCGACCGCGGCGGCGTCGACGACGGTGCCGACGACTACGACCTGCGCGTCTACGCGATCTCGCCGGCAAGCGTGCGCCTGCTGGAGGATCTGGGCGTCTGGAACGCCATCGCAGCCGAGCGCGCCAGTCCGTACACGCACATGCAGGTGTGGGAACACGACGTCGCCGCGGCGCTGCGCTTTGACGCCTCGGACGTGCGCGCAGCGGTGCTCGGCTACATCGTCGAGAGCCGCGTGATCCAGCGCCATCTGTGGGCGGCATTGCCGGCGGGGGTGCTGCGCGAAGGCGTGGGTGTCGTCGGCTGCACGGTGGACGATGGCGGCGCGACGCTGCAGCTGGACGGCGGTTCGACCTTGCGGGCCGCGCTGGTGATCGGTGCCGACAGTGCGCGCTCGCCGCTGCGGGCGGCGCAGGGGATCGAGCTGCGGCGGCAGCCCTACGACCACACGGCGGTGGTGTGCCATGTGCGCACCGAGCGCCCTCACGAAGGGGCCGCCTATCAGCGCTTTCTCGATACCGGACCGCTGGCGCTGTTGCCGCTGGCGGATGGCCGCAGCTCGATCGTGTGGTCGACGACCGAGGCCGCGACGGTGATGGCGCTCGACGACGATGCCTTCTGCGCGGCGCTGACCGCCGCCAGCCAGCAGGTGCTCGGCCGTGTGCTCGCGTGCACGCGCCGGCTGGACTTTCCCCTCGTGCTGCAGGACGCGCAGGACTACGTGCGCCCGCGTTTCGCCCTGGCCGGCGACGCCGCGCACGTTGTGCACCCGCTGGCCGGGCAGGGCGTCAACCTGGGCTTCGGCGACGTGCGCGGGCTGATCGACACGCTGAGCGCGGCGCGCCAGGCGCGGCGCGATATCGGCAGCCTGCGCGTGCTGGCGCGCTATCAGCGGGCGCGCAAGGCCGAGGTCGGCGAGATGATTGCGGTCACCGACGGCATCTACCGTGCCTACCGTCTGCAGCTGCCGGGCTGGGAACGCCTGCGCCAGCAGGGACTGTCGCTGGTCAATGCGGTGACGCCGCTGCGCCAGGCGCTGGTGCGCCGCGCCTGCGGCCTGTAGCCGGGCGCGTGCGCCCGGCGCCGCGCCGGCTTCAGGGGCAGACCGTCGCCGGGTTGGGAATCGGGTCGACTCTGAGGAAGCGAGGCTCGAACGGCAGCGTCAGCTGGGTGCCGTCGGGTAGCGTCGCCAGGTATTGATTCGCCCCGACGTCGGTGGCCGGACCGGCGGTGCTGCTGACGAAGACGCCGCCCTGGATCACGCCGACCACGATGCCGCCTTCGGCGGTGCGCCCCGCGGGGATGCTGTCACCCAGCACCGGATCCCGTGCGCAGGCGGCGTCGCAGAGGATCACCACGTAGTCGGTGCCGCGGATGCCGATCGTTGCCACGGGCGTGGTGACGCGGTACTCGGCGGCATTGGCCTTGCCGATCAAACCGGACACCGCGCGAAAGCCGCCTTTGAGCAGCCGGAAATAGGCCCGCGCGCCGCTGTCGGTGGCCGTTGTCGGTGCCGGTGCGCGGCGGGGGTCGGCCGGCGCGGGCGTCTCGGCGATCGGCGCAGACGCCGCAGCCGGCGCGGCGATCGGCTCCACGGCTGCCGGCGCGGGCGCGCTGGCTGCCAGTTCGAACGCCTCGACGGCAAACCGCGTGTTCGGGCGCAGCAGGATGAAGCTGCCGTCGGCGAACTTGAGGTTGATGTAGCTGTTGATTGAGGAGCTGACGATCTCGCCGGCGTAGACCGCATCGCCCTTGACCAGCTCGCGGATGCGGCCGCTGGCGGGATCGCTGGCGGTGCCGCGTCCGGTGATCAGCAGGACTTCGCCGGCGGCGGCCGCCAGTGCGGGGCCTGCCGGCAGCGACAGGGCGGCACAGAGCAGCGCGAGGGTCAGGGATTTGGGCATGGCGGTCCTCCGCGGTTATTCGCAGCTCAGCGTTTCGGCGCCGCCGCTGGTGACATCGACTTGGCTGGGAGCGTCGATGCCGGCTGCGTCCGCGCCACGACCGCTCTGCGCGTCGTCCTTGTCCTCGTCCTCATCCCTGTTGTCGGGCTGGCCGCTGGCAGGCGCCGGATCCGGCTGGCCGGTCGATGCTGGGGGCGCCGGCTGCTGGACCAGGGTCAAAGCGCCCTGGACCTCGCGCTGCGTGCTTCCGCCCTGCGGCGGCGGAGGCGGCGGCGCGGGCGGCGGGATGACCCGGCCGCCGAGCGCGACCACGGCGCCGCTGGTGTCGATGCGCTCGAGGCCGCGGATCTCCCCCTGGGTCAGGAACACGTAGCTTGCGGAGTCTGCGGGCAGCAGCGGGTCGGCGCCGGCGATCGCGATGTTGCCGGTGTATCCGGTGCCGCCGAAGGCCAGGGTGGTGCGTCCGCCGGCGCTGAGCGCCGTGCTCGGGGCCACACTCATCGCGGCGCTGTCGGTGAACGGACGGTAGTGGTAGAACAGGTCGCCCGGCGTACTGACCTGGGCAATCGCCGACGGCGCCTGCACATAGAGATAGCCACCGGCGATGGACAGCTGGCCCAGAGTCGAATTCAGCTGGGCGATGAAGGCGGCGTTGGGTGCGCTGCTTGCCGGCCGCAGGCTCGTGGGCAGCAGGCTGAGCAGCGTGGCATCGCGCCCGTTGGCGGCCAGCCCCGAGCCGATGTTGAGCGTGGCATTGCCGAGCTGGATCGACTGGGCGACGACGTCGATCGCGCCGGCGTCAATCAGCAACCCGTTGTCGCTCTGGCTCGCAATCGTGCCGGGGCTGGTCAGGCTCAGCGCGCCGGCGCCAATGCGCCCGCTCAGGCTCAGGCTGGCGCCGTGCAGGCTGACCGCGCCCCCATCCAGTGCCGAGCCGCGCACGCTCAGCGCGCCCAGCGCCGACAGGCGCAGCGCCGGAGCGGGTGCCGCGAGTTTGGCGCCCGCAGGGCTGGCGCCGTCGAACTGGCTGGCGTCGATGCTCAGCGCGCCGGCCGAGTCGATGGTGATCGAGGTGCCGAAGGACAGGCGGCTGGCACTGATCTGCACGCTGCTGCCCTGGGTGCCGGTCGTGCGCAGCAGCGCGCGGTCGCCGGACAGCGCACTGGTGGCGATGCTCAGGCCGTTGACGGCGCTCAGGGTCAGCGCGCCGGCGTCCAGGCGCACCGCGTTCAAATTGATCGTGCCGCCCTGCCAGTTGACCTGGCCGGCGCTCAGCGCCGCGTGGCCGCCGTCGATCGCCAGCGTGCCACTGGCCTGCAGCACCGCATCCTGCAGCAGCGAGTCCTGCCGGAACGACAGGCGGATGTCGGCGCCGGCGATCTGCACCGGGCCGAAGACCAGATCCGGATGGCCGAGTTCGGGCTCGCCGACCGCTGCCGGGTGGCTGAAGTCAACGTAGGCCCCGGACAGGGTCTGGCCGAAGCTGTCGGCATTGATGGCGACATTGCCGGCGGCGGCGATATCGAGGTTCAGCACCACCAGACCATCAACATCGGCGGCAAGGCCGCCGATCGCAGCCGGCGCGCTGGCGTCGCTGCCGATGTCGAGCAGCGCGGCGGCGAGGTCGGGCGGCGACGCATTATCCGGATCGTTGCTGCGGTAGCTTCCGGCGGTGTGCTGCAGGCTGACCGTGCCGCCGATCTCTACCGTGCCGGCGTGCAGGCTCGTGGCTACCAGTCCGGTACCCTCGACGCGGACATCGCCGTCGATGGTCAGCGTGCTCGGCCGGGTTTCGGCGTCGATGCCGATGATCAGCAGGTTGCTGTCGCCGCGGACTTCGGTGAAGCGCGGATCGATCGCCGCCCCGCCGGAAAGCGGCGTGAAAGTCGCGACTTCGGCGACCTGCGGCGCCTTGTCGCCGCGCCCGCCGAGCACTTCGACACTGCCCAGGTGCACGCTGCCGCGGTGGGCGATCTCCGCCGCCGCGCTGTTGCCGCGCACACGCAGCAGGTCCAGATCGACCGCGGTCGCGGTGTCGCCGGACTCGAAACTGAAACGGGCCTCGCCGTAGCGGGCGACACCGCCGACCACCGGGGCGCCGGTGGCCGCATCGGTGGTGAGCGTGGCGCCGACCTGCCCCTCGATGGCGTAGTCGGTGCCGTCGATATACGCCCAGTCGCGATAGCTGCCGCTGACCGCGCCGGCGCTGGCGTCGACCGTGGTCGCGCCGCCGACACTCAGGCCATTGGCTTCGACGCGCGCCAGCGCGCGGCCCTGGCCGCTCACGGTCAGCGTGCCGCCGATGTGCACGTCGCCGGCCCACGCCGGGCCGTAGGGGTCGGACTGCAGACTGCTGGCCGCGGTGCCTGCGACGCTTTCGACGCTGTACGGATGGATGCCGCCGATGTGCAGCGTCGCGGCGCCCCACGCGCTGGTGCCGCTGGCCAGTACCGGGTCGCCATCGGCGTCGTTGTCGGTGCTGACGGCGTCATCGCCGTAGCTTCCGGGCACGTGGTTGTTGTGGAGGTGGTCCCAGTCGCCGGCGATCCGGTAGCCGGTGCCGCTGACCGAGACGCTGCCGCCACCGTCGGTGGCGGCGATCCGCACGTCGTGGGCGGCCAGCAGCGATAGCGCGGCGGTCGGGCCGCTGATGGTGAGGTTGCCGGTGGCCAGAATGCTGGGGTCAGCGACGCTGCCGCCTTGGGCGTAGATCATCGCCCAGGCCTGACCGTAGCTCGACGTCGCCCGCTCAACGCCGCTCGGGCTGTAGGACGTGAACGACGCGCCGGATCCGCTGGCGCCGTTGGGGGCGAACACGCGTAGCGCCTGCCCGTTGCGGTCCGCGTGCAGTCGCACGCGATCGGCAAGGATGTTGAGCCCGGCATTTGGGCCGCTGACCGAGACCCCATGGGTGCTGACCGTGCCGCCGCCGGAGGCGGCGAGGCTGACCCAGGCGTCGCCGAAGAGGCGGGTCGACCGGCTGCCGTCGGCGGCCAGCGCGTACTCGGTTGCCGCGAGGGCGGTCACGTGCAGGCTGTCGTCGAGGCGCACCTCGCTGGCCTCGCCCCACGCATGCATATGAGCGCCGACCCAACCGGTCCCGGACACGGCCACCGGCGCGCGGAAACGCACCGTGCGGCCGTACGCGTCCAGCCAGGCGCCGCCCAGCGACTGCTGCAGCTGTCCGGTTTCGTCGCTATAGCTCCGGCTGGAGGGATTGCCGACGACATCGACCCGGCCGCTGACGTCGACGTCCCCGTTCCACGCACTCAGCCACAGGCGGGCGACGTCGTCGCCGTAGCCGTAGCCTTCGCCGGACGTGCTGAAGCCGCCGCCGACCACGCGGATGTCGCCGTTGATGAACAGGCTGCCCTGATTGTTATAGAGGTCGATACTGGCGGCGCCGTGATCGCTGGTCGCCCACAGCGCTCCGGTGCGGATGTCGGCGCGCCCGGCGCTGTACTGGTGCAGCCAGATCGACGCATCGGCCGAGGTGTGCTCACCGTCGCCGCCGGTGACGACGATGTCCTGCACGGCAATGCCGCCGTTGCTGGACTGCAGCGACGCGCTGCCGACCGCGTGGATCGCCCCGGTGACAAGAATGCCGTCCCCACCGCCCTGGCTGCTGCTGGTGTCGATGCGCACGAAGTCGCCCGCGGTGACGGTGCCGTGGAGCGCAACGCTGCCCTGGGTGCTGCTGATGTCGACCCAGCCGGACGCCGTCAGATCGGCCGGTGTGTCGGCATCGCCGACGTGTACCGAACCGTTTTCGGCGTGCAGCGCGATGCTGTGAGCGTCAATCGCTCCAGTGCGAATCGAGCCGTCACGGGCGTGAAGCACGGCATCAGCCGAGGCCTCCAGCGCGCCGCTGCTGGCGACATCGCCGCCGCTGCCGAGCAGGAAGATCTGGCCGCCGCGCTCGGCAATCGACTGTGCGGATATGCGGCCGCTGTTGTTCACCGCAGTGCCGAGCAGATCGCGGGCCAGCGCGGCCCGCAGCAGCACCACGCCGCCGCTGGCGACCAGATCGCCGGCGTTGTCGACGCCGGCCAGCTCCGACAGCGCCGCGGTCTCGACATCGAGGCTGACCAGCCCCTCGGCATCGAGGTACATCGACCACTGCGCGCCGGCTGCCAGGGCGATGTCACCGCCACTGGTTTCGATCCGTCCCGTGTTGCCGACATGATCGGCGGCGAGCACGACAAAGCCGCCGTCGCCGCTGCGCAGTGTGCCGGCGTTGAAGATGCCGGCCGTGCTGGCGCCGGCAAAGGCGTAGTCGCCGGAGAGAAAGTGCTCGTTGGTCAGATCGTGCGTGGCGGCCACCAGCGCGCCGACGTCGACCTGGCTGCCGGCGCCGAACAGGATGCCCTGCGGGTTGATCAGGAACACGCGGCCGTTGGCCAGCAGCTGGCCCAGGATTTCCGAGGACAGGCTGCCGATGACGCGGTTGAGCACCGCCGCCGACGCCGACGGCTGGTTGAACCGCACGGACTCGCCGGCCCCGATCGAAAACTCCTGCCAGTTGATGATCGCCTGCTCGGATGCCTGATCGATCAGCAGCGCGCCGGTTGCCGGTGAGCTGATCTCAATCTGGCCGTGGACGATCGCGGCGCCCGATGGATTCGCGGCCCCGGGCAGCGGGGCGAGCAGGCAGGCGGCTGCGGCCCAGCGGCTCAGGGCGGGGGTGAGCAGGCGGGCGATCGGTGTCAGGCGGAATCTGTTCACGAGTCCGGTCCTCAGAAGGTGACCGCCAACGAGCCGTACAGCCGCTGGCTGTCGCGCCCGTCGCTGGCCACGTGGTTGTCACGCGGAAACGCCCAGTCCAGCTTGAGCGCCATCCGCGCGTAACGGGCGTCGAGACCGACGCCGACACTGCTCAGGGATTCCCGCGCGCTGACGCCGGCGGGGGCATCGACGAGATACACCCGCCCGCTGTCGGCAAAGACGCGCCCGCTCAGCTGCAGATCGCCGAGCGCAAACGGCCGGCGCAGATCGACGCCGGCGAAATAGCCGCGGTCGCCGCGGATTTCGGCCGGGGCGTAGCCACGCACCGTGGACGGCCCGCCGAGGGCGTATTGCTGCGTGTCGGCGAGCGGATCGGGCGAGTAGACGCCGTTGACGTGCACCTGTACCTGGAAGGCGCGGTACACCGGCTGCAGGTGCTGCAGGTCCAGCTCCCAGCGCAGGCGCTGGTCGGCGCGGATCACGCCGCCGATCTGGGTCAGGTCGGCGCGGGTCGCGCGGTCGAAGTTGGTGGCGATCGTGGTGCCGATCTGCGTCACCGCAAACGTGCGGTAGGTGTGGCTGTAGTGGAGGCCGAACTCGGCCAGCGTGATCGCGGTTTCATTGAACGTCGCGCCGCCGAAGTCGGCGTTCGACAGCGTGCGCGACACTCCCAGCGACGCGCCGAGGTTGTCCTGCGCGCTGCGCAGCAGCGGCTGATCCAGCGTCACGCGCCCGGAACGGCTGCGGCCGTCGACCGGGGCGCCGCGGATCGTGAAGTCGGCGTGTCCGTAGGCCAGCGTCAGCCGGCCGCCGCTGGCGGCCACCGGCAGGCTGTAGGCGCCGTAGCCGTAGTTGAGCAGGCCGTTCTCCGAGCGCAGCGCGAGCAGCTGCAGCTGGTCTTCGGCGTGCAGCGGATTGTTGATCTGCGCCAGGCCCGAGTAGCGGAACGCGCCGATGCTGTCACGGCCGAAATTGTCGACGCTCAGCAGGCCATTGACTCGGTCTTCGCTGACCCGCAGCAGCACATCGCTGGTGCCGTAGACCTCGCCCGGTTTGATCACCGCGCGCGCGCTCAGCCCCGGCAGCGTGTTGAGGGTGCGCAGGCCGTCTTCCAGCGCGCCGCTGCGGTAGATGCTGCCGTGGCCGACGCCGGGCAGATAGCGCGCCAGCTGCTCGAGACGGTACGAGCGCGTGCCTTCGGCGGACAGGCGCGCGAGCCGGCCTTCGCTGACCAGCAGGCGCACGCGGCCGTCGGTGACCGCCTGCGGCGGCACGTTGACCGAGGCCAGCGTGTAGCCATGTTCGGCGTAGTGCGCGGCGATCCGGTCGGCAGCGGCGTAGATCTCGAGCAGCGTGACCGGCCGGCCGAGGTAGCCGGCGATCAGCGTCTGCAGCTCGGCGGTTTCGAACAGGGTGTTGCCGGCGATCTCGAAACGCTGGACGGTCAGGGTCGCCACGGGGGTGGCCGGGGCGCTCTGCGCGGCGGGCGGGGTGGCGAGGTCGGGCGCGGACGCGACGGGTTCGGGCGGCGCCGGCGGGGTGGCCGGAAGCAGGATCTCGCCGGGCCGGGTGGTCTGGGCGGCGGCATCCGCTCCCGGAACCAGTGCGCCGCTGCCCAGGCACACTGCCAAGACGATGGGATCGAGTCTCAGACGCACGCCCATGCCGCAACCCCCCAGAGTTATTGGCTGCGGCGGTCGAGGCGCGCAGGATGGATCGACTATAGCCCAAGGTTCAGGCCCCCTTCCATGAACGCGGTCGGGCGGCCCCGGCGCGGCTTCCGCCGCCGCGCGCCGCACGTTAAGATGGCCGCCTCAAAGACGTCCGCGCGAGAGACCGGCTGACCCAGGTTGGCCGGCACCGAAGGCGCAAATCCGCCCGGAATCGCTCAGGTAAACGGAGTGCGGCGTCGTGGTTTTACTCTGGAGAGAGCCGGCCCGCGCCGGCCGCCGAAGAGGCAGAAGCGCTCGCCGCTTCCGAACTTTCAGGTCAAAGGGACAGAGGGGCGGGTGAGCCGGATCCGATGGGCCGCTGCGAAGCGGCTCGCCCGTGTGTACCGCCTATGGAGTGCCCTTTGACGCTCAAACAGACTGCCCTGCACGCCGAGCACCAGCGCCTCGGTGCCCGCCTGGTCGATTTCGCCGGCTGGGACATGCCGATCCAGTACGCCTCGCAACTCGACGAGCATCATGCCGTGCGCCAGCGCGCCGGCATGTTCGATGTGGCGCACATGGCCGCGGTGGACCTGCACGGCCCGCGCACGCGCGCGTTCCTGCGCCGTCTGCTCGCCAACGACGTCGCCCGGCTGACGCTGCCGGGCAAGGCGCTGTACAGCTGCATGCTGCGCGAAGACGGCGGCATCATCGACGACCTGATCGTCTACTTCCTCGCCGAGGACTGGTTCCGGCTGGTGGTCAATGCCGGCACCACGGACAAGGATCTGGCGTGGATCCGCCGCCAGGCCGCCGACTTTGGCGTCGAGGTGCGGCACCGGACCGATCTGGGGATTCTCGCGGTGCAGGGCCCCGAGGCGCGGGCCAGGACTCTGCCGCTGCTGCCCGCGGCGCTGCGCGCGCCGGCCGAGGCGCTGGTGCCGTTCCAGGCCGCGCACGACGGCGAGCTCTTCGTCGGGCGCACCGGCTATACCGGCGAGGACGGCTTCGAGCTGATCCTGCCGCATGCGGCGCTGGTGGCACTGTGGACGCAGCTGCTCGCTGCCGGCGTCACGCCCTGCGGGCTGGGCGCGCGCGACACGCTGCGCCTGGAAGCCGGCATGAACCTCTACGGCCAGGACATGGACGAGTCGACGCAGCCGCTGGAGTCCGGCCTGGGCTGGACCGTGGCCTGGGAGCCGGCGGAGCGTGACTTCATCGGCCGCACGGCGATCGCGCCGCTGCGCACGGCCTCGCCGCGCAAGCTGGTCGGTCTGGTGCTCGAAGGTCGCGGCATCATGCGCGCGCACATGAAGCTGCGCTTCGCCGACGGCAGCGGCGGCGAGACCACCAGCGGCGGTTTCGCGCCGTCGATGAAGCAGTCGATCGGATTCGCCCGCGTCGATGCCGCCGCCGCCGGCGCGTGCGAGGTCGAGATCCGCGGCCAGTGGGTCGCGGCACGCATCGTCCGGCCGCCGTTCGTGCGCCAGGGCAAGGTTTTGGTTTGATCGCATCACTAGGGAGCAGAACATGAGCAAGGTCCCCGCGGAACTGAAGTACGTCAAATCGCACGAATGGCTGCGGCGTGAAGCCGACGGCACGGTGACGATCGGCATCACCGACCATGCGCAGGCCGCGCTGGGCGATCTGGTGTTCGTCGAGGTGCCGGCCATCGGCCGCAAGCTCGCCGCCAACGAAGCCTGCGCGGTGGTCGAGTCGGTCAAGGCCGCCTCCGACGTCTACGCGCCGGTGGCCGGCGAGGTGATTGCCGCCAACGAGACGCTGGGCAGCAGCCCGGAAATCCTCAACAGCGATCCGTACGGCGCCGGCTGGATGTGGAAGCTCAAGCCGGCCAGCGCGGCGGAGCTCGACGCGCTGCTCGATGCCGCCGGCTACGAGGCCTATCTGAAGACGCTGTAAGGCCTGACGCCTGCACCGCCCGTAATTCGCGTAACACGAACCACCATGCCATTCATTCCCCACACCGAAGCCGATGTGAAGGACATGCTCGCCGCGATCCGCGCGCCGGGCATCGACGCGCTGTTCGACGAGATCCCCGTTTCGCTGCGCTGCGGACCGCTCAGGGCGGTGCCCGAGGGCCTGCCGGAGATGCAGGTCACCCAGCTGATGCACCAGCGTGCGGAGCAGGACGGACTGGCGCTGAACTTCATCGGCGCCGGCGCCTACGAGCATCACATTCCGGCGGCGGTGTGGGAAATCACGACGCGCGGCGAGTTCTATTCCGCCTACACGCCGTATCAGGCCGAAGCGAGCCAGGGCACGCTGCAGGTGCTCTACGAGTACCAGACGATGATCTGCGGGCTCACCGGCATGGAAGTGTCGAACGCGTCGATGTATGACGGCGCCTCGGCGCTGGGCGAGGCGCTGCTGATGGCGCTGCGCGCCAACCGCAAGAATTCGTCCGGCCGCGTGCTGATGCCGCGCACCGTGCATCCGTACTACGTCGACGTCGTCCACGGCACCGCGCGTGCGCAGAACGTGCAGCCGATCACCGTCGATTACGACCCGGCGTCCGGCACGACGCTGCTCGATGCGCTCAAGCCCTACGCGGGCCAGGATCTGACCGCGGTCGTGATCCAGCAGCCGAACTTCTTCGGCCAGCTCGAGGATGTCGACGCGCTGACCGACTGGGCGCATGCGCAGAACGCGCTCGTCGTCGCGGTGGTCAATCCGGTGTCGCTGGCGCTGCTCAAGCCGCCGGGGCAATGGGGTCGCAATGGCGCCGACATCGTCTGCGGTGACGGCCAGCCGCTGGGCGCGCCGCTGTCCTCGGGCGGGCCGTATTTCGGCTTCCTGACCACCAAGATGGGGCTGGTGCGCGAGATGCCGGGACGCATCGTCGGGCGCACGGTCGATCTCGACGGCAAGCCGGGCTTCACGCTGACGCTGCAGGCGCGCGAACAGCACATCCGCCGCGCCAAGGCCAAGTCCAACATCTGCACCAACCAGGGCCTGCTGGTGACCGCGGCGACGATCCACATGTCGCTGCTGGGCCCGCAGGGGCTGGCGCAGGTGGCTTCGGCCTGCATGGCCAACACGCGCACGCTGGTGAAGGCGCTGACGTCGATCGGCGGCGTCGAGGCGGTATTCACCGCGCCACGCTTCCATGAAGCGGTGATCCGCCTGCCCCGGCCGGTGGCGCCGGTGCTCGAGGCGCTGTCCAAGCGCGACATCTTCGGCGGCTTTGATCTGTCGCGGCACTACCCCGAGCTCGGTCACGCGCTGCTGGTGTGCGCCACCGAGACCAAGACCGACGCGGACATCGAGGCCTATCGCGCGGCACTCGCCGACGCGTTGTCCGCGACCTGAACCGGAGAGGAGACTCGCATGGCCAACATCACGTTGAAGGGCGCGCCGGTGCAGACCAGCGGCGAGCTGCCGGCGATCGGCAGCGACGTGCCGGGCTTCCGCCTGGTCGGCGCCGACCTGAAGGATGTCGCGCTCCACGATTTCGCCGGCAAGCGCAAGGTGCTCAACATTTTTCCGTCACTCGACACCGCGACCTGCGCGATGTCGGTGCGCCAGTTCAACCAGCGGGCGGCGGCGCTGTCCAATGCGGTGGTGCTGTGCATCTCGGCCGACCTGCCGTTCGCGCAGAAGCGTTTCTGCGGCGCCGAAGGCCTCGACCGGGTGGTGACGCTGTCGCTGATGCGCGGCTACCGCTTTGCCGAGGACTATGGCGTGCGCATCGAGACCGGCCCGCTGGCCGGGCTGACGGCGCGCGCGGTCATCGTCCTGGATGAGAACGATCGCGTGATCTACTCGGAGCTGGTCGCCGAAATCGCCAACGAGCCGGACTACGACGCAGTGCTCAAGGCACTGGCTTGAAACAAGGCAACGCACCCCGGCTCACGGCGGCCCGCTGCGGCCGCCTCAGCGTCCGGGCGTGTGACAAGGATTACCCATGACCGAAAAACTGATTTTTGAAGTGTCCCGTCCCGGCCGCGTCGCGGCGGCACAGAACCCCGGCTGCGGCGTCGACGTGTCCGGCATTCCGCCCGCGCTGCGCCGCACCGACACGCCGCTGCTGCCGGAAGTCTCGGAGATGCAGGCGGTGCGTCATTTCACCCGCCTGTCGCAGAAGAACTTCTCGATCGACACGCACTTCTACCCGCTGGGTTCGTGCACGATGAAGTACAACCCGCGGGCCTGTAACCGGCTGGCGATGCTGCCCGAGTTTCTCGCCCGCCATCCGCTGGCGCCGGAATCGCACTCGCAGGGCTTCCTCGCCTGCATGTACGAATTGCAGGAGATGCTCAGGGATGTCACCGGCATGGCCGGCGTGTCGCTGACGCCGATGGCCGGCGCGCAGGGCGAGTTCGCCGGCGTGGCGATGATCAGCGCCTACCATCGCGCCCGCAACGATCATGCGCGCACCGAGATCCTGGTGCCCGACGCCGCGCACGGCACCAATCCGGCGACCGCAGCGATGCTGGGCTGCACGGTGCGCGAGATCCCGACCAATGCCGACGGTGACGTCGACGTCGAGGCGCTCCGCGCTGCGGTCGGTCCGCAGACCGCCGGCATCATGCTGACCAACCCGTCGACCTTCGGCGTGTTCGAACGCCGCATCAAGGAAATCGCCGGCATCGTCCACGAGGCCGGCGGCCTGCTGTATTACGACGGCGCCAACCTCAATGCGATCCTGGGCAAGGTGCGGCCGGGGGACATGGGCTTCGACGTCATCCACATGAACCTGCACAAGACCTTCTCGACGCCGCATGGCGGCGGCGGTCCGGGTGCGGGTGCGGTCGGCGTGTCCGAACGCCTCAAGCCGTTCATGCCGATTCCGGTGGTGGGCAAGGCCGGCGACCGCTACCGCTGGCTCGACGAGCGCGACCTGCCGCAGACCATCGGCCGGCTGTCGGCGTGGATGGGCAATGCGGGCGTGCTGCTGCGTGCCTACGTTTACGCGCGCATGCTCGGCCGCGACGGCATGCACCGGGTCGGCGAGTTCGCCACCCTCAACGCCAACTATCTGGCGGCGCGGCTCAAGGAGAAGGGTTTCGATCTGGCGTTTCCCCGCCGGCGTGCGAGCCACGAGTTCATCGTCACGCTGAAGAAGCAGAAAGCCGAGATCGAACTGACCGCGACCGACGTCGCCAAGCGCCTGCTCGACTACGGCTTCCATGCGCCGACGATCTACTTCCCGCTGCTGGTGCCCGAGTGCCTGCTGATCGAGCCGACCGAAACCGAGGACAAGGAGACGCTGGACGCCTTCGTCGACGCGCTGGTCGCGATCTGGGACGAGGCCAAGCTGGACATCGGCAAGGTCAAGGGCGCGCCGTACACGATGCCGGTGCGCCGTCTCGACGACGTGCGCGCGGCGCGTCAGCTCGACCTGCGCTGGCAGCCGGTGGTCTGACGGAGCGTCGCGACATGGCGGATGGAATCCAGGGCTGGCCGCGCCTGCTGCGCGCGACGCGGGTGTCGTATCTCGGGCTGGGCTGGGCGCTGCGCGCCGAGGAGGCGTTCCGCATCGAGGCGTGCCTGGTGTTGGTGCTTGCGCCGCTGGGGCTGTGGCTGGGCGACACCGGCGTGCAGCGCGCACTGTTGATGCTCAGTCTGCTCGTGGTGCTGATCACGGAACTGCTGAACACCGCCGTTGAAGTCGTTGTCGACCGCATCGGCACCGAGCGGCACGAGCTGTCGGGACGCGCGAAGGATCTCGGCTCGGCGGCGGTGCATGTGTCGCTGCTGCAGGTTCCTTTGGTCTGGGGGCTGGTACTCCTCGGCTGAGCGCCGGAGAATCGGCTTTCAGATTGCTTATCCACTGCGGCGCGGCCGGGACGGTCGCGCGCGCCACACCAGTGAGTCATCCAACATGTCAGCGCTGATCTGCGGGTCCTTGGCCTACGACACCATCATGGTGTTCCCGGGACGCTTCAAGAACGAGATCCTGCCGGACAAGGTGCACATCCTCAATGTCGCCTTTCTGGTGCCGCAGTTGCGCCGCGAGTACGGCGGCACGGCCGGCAATATCGCCTACCACCTCAAGCTGCTCGGCGGCGAGGCGCTGCCGATGGGGACGGTCGGCAAGGACTTCGACCGCTATGCCGAGTGGATGGACCGCCTCGACATCTCGCGCGAGTACGTCAAGCCGGTGGCGGACACCTACACCGCGCAGGCCTACATCACCACCGATCTCGACGACAACCAGATCACCGCGTTCCACCCCGGTGCCATGAACCACGCCCACATCCAGGACGTGCCGGCCGCGGGGGTGAAGATCGGCACCGTGTCGCCCGACGGGCGCGAGGGCATGATCAAGCACGCGCGCCAGTTCGCGGAGGCCGGCATTCCGTTCCTGTTCGATCCCGGGCAGGGCTTGCCGATGTTCACCGGCGAGGAGCTCAAGGCCTTCATCGAGCAGGCCAGCTACGTCGCCGTCAACGATTATGAGTCCGAACTGCTGATGGACCGCACCGGCTGGACGCTCAAGGACATCGCCGAGCGCGTCGAGGCCTTGATCGTCACCCGCGGCGGCAAGGGTTCGCACATCCATGTCGGGCGCAAGGTGCACGACATTCCCTGCGCCAAGGCCGACTCGCTGACCGACCCGACCGGCTGCGGCGACGCCTTCCGCGGCGGGCTGCTCTACGGTCTGCTCCAGGGCATGGACTGGGACACCACCGGACGCGTCGCCGCGCTGATGGGCGCGTACAACATCGAGCGGCCCGGCACGCAGAACCATCGTTTCCATCCGGACGAATTCCGCGAGCGCTTCCGCAATGAATTCCGCTACGAGCTCGCCTGCTGATGCTGACCCTCAAGCTCAAGTCACGCGAGGAGCGGCGGCTGCGCGCCGGCCACCTGTGGGTCTACTCGAACGAGATCGATACCGACGAGACCTTCCGCACCATCGAGCCGGGCAGCCTGTGCCGGGTCGTCGACAGCCGCGGCAAGCCGCTGGGCACCGGCTATGTGAATCCACGCACGCTGCTTTCCGCCCGCTTGCTGAGCAGCGATGCCGGCGCGGTGATCGACGCGGCCTGGTTCGAACGCCGGCTGCAGGCGGCGCTGGCGCTGCGCCAGCGGCTGTATCCCGAGCCGCACTATCGGCTGGTGTATGGCGAAGCCGACGGGCTGCCGGGCGTGGTGATCGACCGCTACGGCGAGGTGTGCGTCGTGCAGATCACCACCGCCGGCATGGAGCGCCTCAAGCCGCTGCTGCTGGCCGCGCTGCAGGCCGTGGTCCAGCCCTCCGGCATCGTGCTGCGCAACGACAGCGCGGCGCGCGAGCTTGAAGGCCTGTCAGCCGACAGTCAGACCATCGGTCAGGTGCCGGATCAGGTCGAGGTGCAGGAAGAGGGGCTGCGCTACCGGGTCGATCTCGCGGCGGGGCAGAAGACCGGGTTCTTCTTCGATCAGCGCGACAACCGCACGCGGCTGCGGCGCTACGTCGCCGGCCGCAGCGTGCTCGACGTGTTCAGCTATGTCGGCGCGTGGGCACTGCGCGCCGCGCACTATGGCGCGTCGAGCGTGACCTGCCTCGACAGTTCGCAGCCGGCGCTCGACGCCGCCGCGGCGAGTGCGGCGCTCAACGGCCTGACGCTGGAGACAATCCGCGACGACGCGCTCGCCGGCCTGAAGGCGCTGCGGGCCGCCGGTCGCAGCTTTGACGTCGTCGTCGTCGATCCGCCGGCGCTGATCAAGCGGCGCAAGGATTACGAAGCCGGCCTTGAGCACTACGCCGCGCTCAACCGCGCCGCGCTGCAGCTGCTGAGTCCCGACGGCATCCTCATCGCCTGCTCGTGTTCGCATCATCTGGAGGCCGATGCGCTGCAGCGCGTGCTGCTGCGGGAGTCGCGACAGGTCGCACGTCGCCTGCAGATCCTCGAGCAGGGCGGGCAGGGACCGGATCATCCGGTGCATCCGGCGATTCCCGAGACTCGCTATCTCAAGGCCTTCTACTGCCGGGCGCTGGCCGGCTGACGATGGTCTATCTGGCGCTGAAGTTCCTGATCAGCGCCGCGGTGGTGGTCGCGGTGTCGGAGATCGCGCGGCGCAGCAGCCTGTTCGGCGCGCTGGTCGCGTCGCTGCCGCTGACCTCGCTGCTGGCGTTTGTCTGGCTCTACCGCGACACCGGCGACGCGGCGCAGGTGGCGTCGCTGTCGGCTTCAATCTTCTGGCTGGTGCTGCCGTCGCTGCTGCTGTTCGTGCTGCTGCCGGTGCTGCTGCGCGCCGGCGTCGGCTTCTGGCTCAGTCTGACGCTGAGTTGTGCGTCAACCGCCGCCGCCTACGGGCTGACTGCGGTGCTGCTGCGTCGTCTGGGCGTTGCCCTGTAGCCGGCTGCGGCTACAATCGCGCGCCATGCTCATTCATCCCGATTTCGATCCGGTCGCGTTGCGACTGGGCCCGCTGTCCGTGCATTGGTACGGCCTGATGTACCTGCTCGGCTTTCTCGGCTTCTGGTGGTTCGGGCTGCAGCGCGCCCGGTTGCCGCACATCCGCTGGCCGCGCGAGCGCGTCTCGGACCTGTTGTTCTACGGCGTGATGGGCGTGATCGTCGGCGGCCGTCTGGGCTATACGCTGTTCTACAACTTCAAGGGCTTTCTGGCCGAGCCGCTGGTGATCCTGCGGGTCTGGGAGGGCGGCATGTCCTTCCATGGCGGGCTGATCGGCGTGCTGGTGGCGATCGGCTGGTTCGCGCATGTGCACAAGCTCCGCTATTTCGACATCGGCGACTTTGCGGTGCCGATGATTCCGATCGGCCTGTTCACCGGGCGCATCGGCAACTTCATCAACGGCGAGCTGTGGGGGGCGCCGACCACGCTGCCCTGGGGCATGGTGTTCCCGCGCGTCGACAGCCTGCCGCGCCATCCGTCGATGCTCTATGAGGCGGCGCTCGAGGGCCTGGCGCTGTTCGCGATCCTGTGGTGGTTCGGGCGCAAGCCGCGGCCGCGGATGGCGGTCGGCGGTCTGTTCCTGCTCGGCTACGGCGTGTTCCGCACGCTGGTCGAATGCGTGCGTCTGCCCGACGCGCACATCGGCTATCTGCTCGGCAGCGGCTGGCTGACGATGGGCATGGTGCTCAGCGCGCCGATGTGGCTGGCGGGCCTGCTGCTGCTGGCGCTGGCCTACCGCAAGCGCTGATGCCGTCGACGCTGATCTCGGTGCGCCGCGACTGGCCCGCGTCCGAACGCGCCGCGCTGATCGCAGCGGTGCATGCGGCCCTGGTCGAGGGGCTGAAGATCCCCGAGCACGACCGCTGCATCCGGCTGCAGGTGTTCGCCGTCGGGGATTTCGCGGTGATGCCGCAGTGCTCCGAGTATTTCACGCTGATCGAGATCGACCTGTTTCCGGGCCGCTCGCTGGAGGCCAAGCGGCGGCTGTACCAGGCCATGGTGCGCAATCTCGATGCGCTGGGCGTGCCAGCGGTGGACGTGCGTGTCGTGCTGCGTGAAATTCCACCGGACAACTGGGGCATCCGTGGCGGTGTGCCGGCGTCGGACGTGGATCCGAGCCGCGCGATCAAGGGCTGAGCGGATCGGCGCCGGCGACGAACAACAGGACGTCGGTCGGTGGGCGCCACGACGCGGTCTGATCGGCGCGGCAACGGCCGGCAGGACGCATGCCGATGTTCCGCGCCACACCCAGCGAGGCCTGGTTGTCCGGATCGATGCAGGCGTACACCCGCGGCAGGCCATGCTGCAGCGCGTGCCGGCACACCGCAGCCGCCGCCTCGGTTGCCAGGCCACGGCCCCAGTGCTCGCGCCAGATCCACCAGGCCAGATCGAAGCCGTCGAGGCGGTCAAGCGGCTGGGCTCCGGCGATACCGATCAACTCGCCGGTCTCGCGCAGGAACACCGCGCCGACGCACAGGCCGGTGTTGTGCAGGCTTGCCGCCTGGCGGTCGAACATGCCGTCGATGCGCGCCGTGGACCAGGGCTCGCCAGCGGTGATGTAGCGCATCATCTCGGCATCGTCGGTCAGGCGCTGCAGCCCCGGCCGGTCGTGCGGCTGCCATTCGCGGATCTGCAGGCGTGGGGTGTCGACGCGGAACGTTCGGGTCACGGACAGGTCAGCCGGAGTGGGAAAGTCTAGAATCCATCCGCCGGACATGCGCCGGCGCTCCAGGCTCCGATGGTAGACCGACTGCATGCGCCAGTATCTCGACATGATGCACCACGTCCTCGAACACGGCGTGGAGAAGACCGACCGCACCGGCACCGGCACGCTGTCGGTGTTCGGGCATCAGATGCGCTTCCGGCTGACCGACGGCTTTCCGCTGGTGACGACGAAGAAAACCCATCTGCGCTCGATCATCCACGAGCTGCTGTGGTTTCTGAAAGGCGACACCAACGTCGCCTATCTCAGGGACCACGGCGTCAGCATCTGGGACGAGTGGGCGGACGAAAACGGCGAACTCGGCCCGGTCTACGGCAAGCAGTGGCGCTCGTGGCCGACCGCGGACGGCCGTCACATCGACCAGATCCAGCTGCTGCTCGATCAGATTCGCGGCAACCCCGACTCCCGGCGTCTGATCGTGTCGGCCTGGAACGTCGGCGAACTGGACCAGATGGCGCTGATGCCCTGCCACGCGTTCTTCCAGTTCTACGTCGCGCAGGGGCATCTGTCCTGTCAGCTGTACCAGCGCAGTGCCGACATCTTCCTCGGCGTACCGTTCAACATCGCGTCCTATGCGCTGCTGACGATGATGATTGCGCAGGTCACCGGTCTGAAGCCGGGCGATTTCGTCTGGACCGGCGGCGACTGCCATCTCTACCTCAATCATCTCGATCAGGCCCGGCTGCAGCTGTCGCGCGCCCCGCGTACGCTGCCGACGCTGCAGCTCAATCCCGACGTCAGCGATCTGTTTGCATTCCGCTTCGAGGACTTCACGCTGCGCGACTACGATCCCTGGCCGCACATCAAGGCGCCGGTGGCGGTCTGAGGGCGTTGTAGTGAGCCTTTCACTGATCGTCGCGATGGATCGCACCCGCCTGATCGGCCGCGAGGGCGATCTGCCGTGGCGCCTGCCCAACGATCTGAAGCACTTCA
Organism: Fontimonas sp.; assembly: GCA_041592255.1. Classification (GTDB taxonomy): domain Bacteria; phylum Pseudomonadota; class Gammaproteobacteria; order Nevskiales; family Nevskiaceae; genus Solimonas. The sequence continues at coordinate 18,629 of JBFHQK010000001.1, read as the reverse complement.
AGCGGCTGACGCTGGGCAAGACCGTGCTGATGGGGCGCAAGACCTGGGTGTCGCTGGGCCGGCCGCTGCCGGAGCGCGAGAACTGGGTGCTGACCCGCGACGCCGACTTTGTCGCGACGGGCGGCCGCGTGTTCCGCAGCCTCGATGCCGCGCTGAAGGCCGCCGCCGACGGCGAGCTGATGGTGATCGGCGGTGCCGAGCTTTACCGCCAGACGCTGCCGCTGGCGCAGCGGATCTATCTGACCGAGGTCGACGCCGCGCTGCAGGGCGACACCTATTTTCCGGCGCTCGATCCGCAGGCGTGGCGTGAAGTCGCCTGCGAAACCCACCCGGCCGACGAACGCCATCCCTACGCCTACCGCTTCAAGCAGCTGGAGCGCGTCGGGTGAGACGCGCGCTGGCGGCGCTGCTGCTCGCGGTGCCGCTGGCCGTTGTCGCGCAATCGCCCGAGATCCCGACGATCACCGCGATCGTCTTCGAGGGCAATCAGATCACCCGCGCCAAGGTCATGGCGCGCGAGCTGGTGGTCCGGGTCGGCGATCCGGCCGAACCGGCGGCGCTCGAACGCAGCCGCCAGGGACTGCTCGATCTGGGGCTGTTCCGCCGCGTGTATGTGCGGACCGAGCCCTCCGCCGGCGGCGTGCGTGTCGTGTTTCAGGTCGACGAGCGCTACTACTTCCTGCCGCTGCCGCGCGCCGATGCCAAGAGCGACGGGCGCTATTCCTATGGCGCGCAGCTGCGCTGGGACAACGTCGCCGGCCTCAATCACCGCCTGCGGCTGCTGGTCGAGGAGGAAGATCAGCAGCGTCAGGGGATCGGCAAGGAGACCCATTTCAGCGCCGGTTACAGCGCGCCGTTTGCGTTTGACTCCCCGTACCACCTCAGCGTCGGCACCGGCTACAGCACCCGCCCGGTGGAAGGCACCGCCGGCGATTACACCGAGGACTTCCGCTCGTTCGGCTTTGCTGTCGCACGCACGTTTGCGGACGGCGGGCCGGCCAGCCAGGGCCTCAGCGTCGGCGGCGGGCTGGCCTGGCGCCAGCAGCGCACGCGCGGCGCCTTTGCGCCGGCGCCCTACGGTGATGCGCTGGCGCCCTCGCTGTCGGTCGGCCACACCGATTACCACAGCCGCATCTACAGCGACATCGGCCGCAGCTGGAACCTGCGCCTCGAGGTCGCCGAGGACGGCGTCGGCAGCGACTACAGTTACCTGCGCCTCGACGGCGGTTTCCTGCAGTCGCTCGATCTCGGCGCCACGCCGCACCAGACGCTGCAGCTGCGCGCCCGTACCGGCCTGTACTTCGCCGGTCCCGAGGGCGTGCGCCAGTACGGGCTCGGGGGCTCGAGCTATCTGCGCGGCTACGACAGCAACTTCACCGAGGGCAACGCCTACTACTACCTGAGCGCGGAGTTCGCGCGCCCGCTGGGGGTACGCTGGCTGCGCGGCGTGCTCATCGCCGAAGTCGGCAACGTCTTCGCCCGTCCCGAGGACAGCAGCGCCGAGCGCGCCTATGCCAGCCTCGGCGCCGGTATACGGCTGCGCTTTTCGCACTTCGTCGACTTCGAAGTCGAGCTCGGCTATGCGATCCCGCTCGACGGCGGCCGCGGCCGGGTTTTCGCCGGCCGCGTCTGACCCGACGGCTGATCGGCGCCGCCGCTTTGCTATGCTTGCAGGCCTCATCCCTCCCTTCTGCGGAAGCACGCCATGGCGGATCTCAAGTCGCAGTTCGAACAGGCCCAGAAAGACGTCAAGACGCTGACCAAGCGCCCGGACAACAACGACATGCTGTTTCTGTACGCGCACTTCAAGCAGGCGGCCGAAGGCGATGTCACCGGCAGCCGGCCGGGCATGCTCGACATGGTCGGACGCGCCAAGTACGACGCCTGGGCCAAGCTCAAGGGCATCAAGGCGGACGACGCCATGAACAAGTACGTCGCCAAGGTCGCCGCGCTGCTGAAGACGCATCGCTAACGCCACGTCGCTGCGTTGCGCCCGGCGCCAGCCGGGTGTCATCTTCCGTGCGTACACTGCGCGGATGAAAGTTTTTTTCTCGAGTCGGACTGGCGCCGCGCTGCTGGCAGCGGCGCTGCTGGGCGGCTGCGGCCACGGCGCCGATACCGCGGCGCTGCCGCCGCCGGCACAGGATCTGACGCTGGTGGTCGCGCCGGCCGCCATCGCCGCCGGCGAGCCGGCGGTGCTGTCCTGGCGTGCGCTGCACGCGAGTCGCTGCATCGCCGCAGGTGACTGGTCCGGCGAGCGATCGGCGATCGGCCGGGAGTCGGTGTCGCCGGCGGTGCCCGGTGTGTACCGCTATGAGCTGAGCTGCAGCGGCCCTGGCGGTAGCGGAGTGCGGGTTGCCGAACTGCGGGTGTCCGAGATGCCGGCCGCGGTGCGCCTGTCGTTTGGCGCCGAGCCCGCGCAGCTCGCACTCGGCGCTAGCAGCCGCCTGTCCTGGAAGGCCGAGGAAGCCACCGCTTGCACCGCGTCCGGCGCCTGGGACGGCGCGCGTGAAGTCGAAGGCACGGCAACGGTGACGCCCGCCACGCCAGGGATCGTGATCTATCAACTGCACTGCATTGGCGCCGGTGCGCCGGCGGATGCGGTCGTGCAGCTCGAGGTGCTACCGGTCGCCGACGACTTCGCCGAGGCGCGGCGGGTCTTCGCGGCGCTCAAAGCGATGGAGCAAGGCTGCTGCGCCTCGGCGCCGTAAGCAGGACGGGGGTGTGGGGATGAATCATCGGTACTGGGGGATGCGCCGCCTGTGGGCCGCCGCGTTGCTGGTGGCGCCGGCGATGGTGCAGGGTGCGGGCATGACCACGCATGCGGCCATGGCCGACCACGGCCGCCAGGCGCTGCCGGACGGGGTGCTCAAGCAGATCCTGAGTGCGCACCGGCCGGCGCTGCTGGCCGGTGCGATCTATCCGGATGGCGGCTATGGCAGCGGCGCGGCCTTCCCGGCGGACCGCGACATGGCCGAGCGCGCACACTGGGGCGAGTTTCACGTCGCTTTCATGGAGTACCTGCGCGAGATCGGCTGCGGCGCTCAGGCAGCGCGCCTGGTCAATCCACCGGTTCCCGCGCCGGTCGAGCTGCCGGGTGGCACGGTGGGCATGCCGGTCGGCACGGTGGATCTGGCCGGACTCACCGATGCATGCGGACAGCTGATTGCCTTCGCCTTCGGGGTTGCCGCGCACGGCGTCACCGACGAAACCTGGGATGCGCTGTTCGAACCCGAAGTGCGGCGCCACGGCGAGGATCCGAACCTGGCTGCGCATCTGGACGCGGACGGCTTCTGGGGACCGTTCACGCCCGGTTCGGTGCTGCGTCAGATCGTCGGCGCCGATCGCTACCACTACCTCCACGATCTGTATGCGGCGACGCCAATGAATGGCATCGAGTATGCAATGGACGTGGTGCATATCGTCGACCACAAGCTGCCGCTCGATGCGCCGACGCTGGTGTTCCCGCCCGCGGCCCATCTGGCTGCGGTGTACCGGCGCAGCGGCGCGGCGGTCGGCGCCGAGCAGATCGAGCGCGGCAATCTGTTCTCACGCGGTGCGGTGCAGGCGCAGGCGCTGACCGCGCCGGCAGACTACGAACGCGTGCGCGCGCACATGCCGTGGGCGGCACACAACTACTATCTTGCGGACGGCGGCGTGGTCAGCTCCGGGCAGGTGGTGGCCGGCATGTATCGCCAGATGTGGGACCAGCTCACTGGCGATCCGGCGCGGCCGCAGCCCGCGCACGTCGTCGGTCATTACCCGCGGCATGGCGTCGTCGAGGTGATGCTGGAGCCGGCGGCCGGACGCAGTTGGACGCAGCACCGCTGGTTGCATGTGTTCTTCGGCAACGAGGTGGATCCCGAGAGCATCGAGCTGCCGGGCGCGTTCTGCCTGTTCGACGAGGCGGGCGAGCGGGTCGACGTCACCGTGCAGGGCGGCCACGGCTGGTCGCGATACGGGTCGCATTCGACGCGCGTGCGTCTGGACGTGCCGCTCAAGCCCGATCACCGCTACACCGCGGTGCTGACCACCAAAATCAGAGACTACAAGGGCCAGCCGCTGGCGCGGCCGTACAGCTGGCAGTTCGTCACCGCGGCGCAGTGACGCGGTGGCCGCTACTGCGTCAGCCGCAGCAGGATCTTCGATGCGATCTGGCGGAAGACATCGGTCAGTTCGGCCGCCGTCGGTGCGAACGCGGCGATGCCGGCCGGCTGGCTGGGGTCATAGGTCGCGCTGGACGGATCGTTGGCCATCTTCAGCAGCGACGGCTTGTTGATGTCGGTGCCCAGGCCGATTGCGAACACCAGCGTGCGTTCCTGTCGTGTCAGCCCGGCCGAGCGTTCGACCCGGAACAGCCCTTCGGCTTCGACGTTGTTGGCGGTGCGGTTGAGGGTGGTGCCGGTCCGCAGCGAGTCAAAGCGGTCGGACTGACTGTGCGTGCAGGTCACGGTGCTGCCGGTGTCGGGATGCCGGAAGCCGTTGTCGCTGCTGTCAGGGACCAGAACCAGCGCGCGCCGCGTGCTGCCGCTGCAGCGCACGCCCGGCGGGTCCGCGACGAGAAACGAATTGGCGTGGCCATCGGTGAAAAACACCAGCACCTTGAGCACGTTCTCGTTCGGGTCCAGCGGTACGCTGTTGATCTGATCGCGTGCGATGTCAATGCCGCCGTGCGAGTAGGTCCAGCCGCCGAAGCTCATCGCCAGCACGCGATTGGTGATCGGGGTCTTGAAGTTGTGTCCGATGGCGACGTCGAGCCGGGCGTGATTGGCGTAGCTGGCCAGCCCGACGCGGTCGACGGCGTCGTCGAAAAAGCTGATGAAGGTCTGCACGGCCCCCGGCAGCGCCGCCGCGCCGCCGTTGCCGTTCATCGATCCGGAGCGGTCGAGCGCGATGCCCATCACCAGCCGCGCGCGTGCAGCCTGCGCCAGCGACGACACGTTCATTGTCGAAAAATCGCCGCCGCCCGGCAGTAGACGCAGCACGCCAAGGAAATAGGTGCGCATCTGCGCCTGCGCATTGACGGTGATGCGCCGGTTGCCATCTTCGTCAAACGAGAAGCTGACGCTGACGGTCGGCGCGCTGACCGCGCGGCCCGCGAGGCCGGAAGCGGCGTAGTTCATGTCGAAGGTGCTGCGCGCGATCTGCCGCGCGTTCTCGGTGCCCTGCGACAGGCTGCGCGCGCCCATCAGCGCCGCGGCGTCTGTGCCCTTGGACAGGGCGGCGCGGGTCATGTACATGAGGCCGACGTCGAGGGCCAGGCCGGCGAACGCGGTCAGGACCAGTGCGCTGATCGCGAAGGTCACCAGAATCGCGCCGCGCGTGCGGGTTCGTCCGGTACGCAGGCTCATGGCGCCGTTCCTCAGAAGAATGCGATGTCGTAGAAGACGTCGGTCATGGTCATGCCGACCAGCGGGCCGATCGGCGTGATCGGCGCGGAATCGTAGAAGACCTCGGCGACAAACAGGCTCAGCCCGGGCGGCGGCACGAGCGGCGTGGTGGCCGGCAGCGCGGCGGCGCTGCCGACGCCGGTACCCACGCGGCTGGGCCGGGAGCGGCTGCCGGACGCGGCCTGCGCGCGGATGCGGGCGTGGCCGTTGGCGTCACGCACGACCTCGGTGAGAATCACGTAGCCGGCGCCGGGCAGATCGAGCGGCTGCGCCGAGGTCATCACCGCGGCCATCGCGTCGCTCAATGCGGTGCCGCGCGAGGCCAGATTGGCCGCTTCGCGGCTGACATTGATCAGCACCTGGTGCGTGAGTACCGCACGGCCCAGATCGATGATGCCGAACACCAGCACCACCAGGATCGGCAGCACCATCGCGAACTCGACCACCGCCAGCCCGCGCTGCGCGCGCCTCGCCACGCCTGCGTTCATCCTTCGGCTCCGGGAGGGAATGGCTCGTTCCTGAAACTCGTGCTGACGGTGAAGCGATGCCGGCCTTCGTTGAAGTACTGGCCGAGCAGCGGCGTGGCGAAGTGGAAGCTGTAGGTGAGCGAGATGGTGACCGTGTCGCCCGGGCCGCCGGCACTGTCGCTGCCGCCGCGCACGCTCGAAATCACGATGTCGTCGGCATCCACCGGCACGCCGACCGACTTCTCGCGGACGATCTGTTTGATCGAGGCGATGCGCGACTGCAACGTCCCCGGTGCGCTGGGATCCTCGAGCCGTTTGCCGGTGACCGCGAAACGACCGCCTTCACGCATCGCGTGCTGCAAGGTCAGCTTGGTGAACATCATGCGGCCGAAATCGATGGTCGCGAACAGCAACAGCAGCAACAGCGGCAGCAGCAGCGCGATCTCCACCGTGGCCAGGCCACGGCTGCGCTGGCGCGGGGGGCGCGGTGCGCGACCGACCGCCGCATTTCGGCGTTCTGTTGCAGGCGACATGAAGCCCTCTGCGTGCAGCTGTGTGTGCGTTGTACGGCAGATCGTGGGCGGCATGCGTTGATCCGGATCAAGCACGGACGTGCGGGCGCGCGCCGCTGAACCTCAGGTTATCGGCACGATCCGACTTCGCTTGACCCGGCGCAAACGTCGGCTGCGACCTCTGGTGACCCTGTGGCCTACCGTTAATCCCGGCGCCATCTGCACATGGCACGACAGATGACGTAGATCAATGTGTGTCGGCGCGCGTCATTCGAGGATGGAATCGTGCGAGGCGTTTCCACGATCTGGGTCAATGTCATTTCGGGAGGCGTTTGGCATGGCGCGAGTCGGCCGGTCTGCGGGCCTTGGAAGGTTGAACACCTGCAAGCCCCATCGCTGGGTCCACTCATTGGGCGACACGTCATCTACTCAGGAGTCTCACCATGTCTTTCCGTGAACAGCTGGTCCGCTTCATCCGTGACGAAGAAGGTCTGACAACGGTCGAATACGCCGTGGCGGGGGGTCTGATTGCAGCAGCGGTGATTGCGGCGTTCGTGCTGCTCGGCGGCACCGTCGACACCAAGATCCGCGACATCAACACCGAACTCAACAAGTAAGCACTGGGCCGGTCTCGGCGGGGAGGATCGGCTCCCCGCCTTGCCGCCGGCACCCGCACCGGGAGCTGCGCATCCGTGACGCCCGCCTTCACTTCGCTGCCACTGCTTGCCGCCCTCGTGGCGATGCTCGCAGTCGCGGTGCTGCGTGATCTGTCGCGGCACCGGATCGACAACCTGATCACGTTTTCCGGCGCCTTGCTGGCGCTGGCGCTGCATGCACTTCTGGGCGGCTGGCTCGGTGCGGCCGGCGCGCTGGCCGGCCTGGGCGTGGGGCTGCTGGCGCTGCTGCCGTTCTACCTCGCCGGCGGCATGGCGGCGGGCGACGTCAAATTGATGGCCGCGGTCGGCGGATTCGTCGGGCCGGTTGATGCCTTCTGGTCGGTGGCCTGGAGCCTGGTCGCCGGTGGCGTCATGGGCGTGGCGACGCTGGCGGTCAGCGGCGGACTCCGCGAAGGCCTGCTGGGCACCGGCCGCCAGTTCTTCGGCTATGCGGTGACGCGGGTCTGGGTGCCGGCCGCGACCGGGTCCGCGGCCGCGCGCCGGTTTCCCTATGCCGCGGCGATTGCCGGCGGAACGCTTGCGGTCGTGGCGTGGCGCGCGACGCACCATACGGTGGTCGGCGCCTAGCGCCGCCGAGGAGAACACGATGATCAGCAAACGCAGTTCGGCGGTGATCCTCGGTCTGGCGTTGCTGCTCGGCCTGGCGGCGGCGTTCCTGGCGCAGCGCTGGGCGCGCGAGCGCATCGACGACGCCGAGCAGCACGCCGCGCGGTCGCTCGCGCAGGTCGTGGTTGCGGCGCGCGAGATCGAGTTCGGTCGCCGCATCGACGCGGATTCGGTCAAGACGGTGGACTGGCCTGCCCATGCCGTGCCGGCCGGCGCGTTCACTGATCCGGCGCGGGTCGTCGGTCAGCTGTCCAAGTACCACATCCTCGCCGGCGAGCCGCTGCTGGCGGCGCGCGTCGCCGATCCGCAGACCAGCCCCCTGCTCGCCGGCCTGATCGAGCCCAGCAAGCGCGCGGTGACGGTGCGCGTCGATGACGTGGTCGGCGTGGCCGGCTTCCTGTTGCCCGGTTCGCGGGTCGATGTCGTTGCTTCGCGCACGCTCGATCACCAGCGCTACGAGACGCGCACGATTCTGCACAACCTGCGAGTGCTGGCGGTGGACCAGCAGACCGCCGGCACCGCCGGCGAGGACAAGCCGGTGGTGGTGCGCGCGGTGACACTGGAGACCGACCCCAAGGAAGCCGAGCGCCTGGTCCAGGCCACGCGCGAAGGCACGGTTCAGCTGGCACTGCGCAATCCCGAGGATCAGGAGCTGCCACAGGCGGCCGAGGCCGCGTCGCGTCCGGCCGCAGTGGCCGCGCGTCCCTCGGCGACGACGGTCACCGTGATTCGCGGCACGCACATCAACGCCGAAAAAGAGCAGTCGCGCCGCTGATCCCGCCGGAGGAATCCCATGCAACAGACCAAGAACCAGAATCGTTGCTCAGTCCGGCGCGCGGTGCGGCTTGTCGCCGTGGCCGCGGTGGCGATCGCCGGCATCGCCGCGTCACCGGTGCGGGCCGCGACCAGTGAGCTGCCGACGACGGTGCCGGTGTTCAAGTCGATCACGCTGCAGACTGCGCGCACGGCCAAGCGCATCGCCGTGGGCAATCCGGGCATCGCCGATGTCGTGATTCTCGGCGGGCGCCAGGTCCAGGTCGTGGGCAAGGCGCTGGGCGCGACCAACATCGTGATGTGGGATTCGCGCGGGCAGCTGCTGGCGTCCTACGACGTCGAGGTGACGCACGATCTGACGACGCTCAAGGCCAAGCTGCACGGCCTGATGCCCGGTGAGCCGATCGAGGTGCGCTCGGCGCAGGAGAACATCGTGCTCAGCGGCGAGGTGTCGAACATGAGCCGCATGCAGGCGGCGATCGTGCTGGCGGAAAGCTTCATCCCCGAATGCATCAAGGCCGAAACCAGCGATCCGAAGACCGACCGCTCGATCACCGCGTTGCCCGGCAGCGGCGAGGGTCGCGACTGCGACAAGGGCAAAGTCGTCAACCTGATGCAGGTCGGCGGCGCGCAGCAGGTCATGCTCAAGATCACCGTCGCCGAGATGGCGCGCACGGTGCTCAAGAGCATGGATGCCGATTTCAACGTGTTCAGTCTCGGCCGGCGCGGCGGCGCCGGCGCGGTGCAGGGCGGGGCGAGTTTTCCCGACGCACTGACCTCGCAGGGGCAGCAGGTGCCGCTGCTGGGCGCGCTCGATGGCAGCGCAGGTCCGATCGGTCCGGCGGTGGACGCGTTCGCGCCGACCACGCCGGCCATCGACGCCAGCGGCATATTCTTCAGCTACCTGCGCGGTGATCTGTTCCTGCAGGCGGTGCTGGAAATCTCGCGTCGCAAGGGCCTGGCGAAGATTTTGTCCGAGCCGACGCTGACGACGCTCAACGGCCAGCAGGCCGAGTTCATCTCCGGCGGCGAGTTTCCGATCCCGGTGCCGCAGGGCACCGGCACCGGCACCGTCACCATCGAATTCAAGGAGTTCGGCGTCGGCGTCAAGTTCCTGCCGGTGGTGCTGGATTCCGGTCGGATCAATCTGAAGCTCAACGTCAACGTCAGCGAGTTGTCGCAGGACAACACGGTCGCACTCAACTCCGGCAGCTCGACGCGGACCTTCCTCGTGCCCTCGCTGACCAAGCGCAGTGCGATCAGCACCGTCGAGCTGGGCGACGGCCAGACCATCGGCATCGCCGGTCTGATCAGCGACAACGTGCGCGAATTCGTCGACAAGCTGCCGGGCCTGGGCGACATCCCGGGTCTGGGCGCGTTGTTCCGCAGTCAGGAGTATCGCTCCGGCCAAACCGAACTGGTGATCTTTGTCACGCCCTATCTGGCGCGCCCGATCGCCGCCGATCAGATCCGCCTGCCGACCGACAGCTTCGTCGCGCCGACGGACCGCGAGTTCTACCTGATGGGCCGGCTGGAGTCCAAGCGCGCGGTGTCGGGTCCGCGGCCGCACAGCGGCAAGGGCGGCGCGGAAGGGGTGCGGTTTGGCCACGATGTCTACGGAGCGAGACAATGAAGGCGCTAAGGCTCATGCTGTGGGTCCCGATGGCTCTGCTCACGGGGTGCTCGACCACTGCGGGCGATGCGGTGCGCGTCGAGGAGGATTTCGGCAACTCGGTGCGCCAGATGATCGGCGCGCAGATCTACAACCCCGACGCGGCCAAGGCTGCCGCCACCGAGCCGCCGCGCGGGCTCGACGGTGTGCAGGGCGAAGCGGTGCTCAAGGTTTATCGCGAGCGCGTGGGTGATCCCGACGACGTCGACAAGACGCTGCGCATCGACGTTGCACCTTGATCGCGGTCTTCGGAGGCACTGTCCCCATGGGTCTCAACAATGCGGTCCTCGTCGTCGCGCCCACGCAGGCCGGCTGCGACCAGCTGCAGGGTCTTCTCCAGAACGCCGGCGTCGAGCTGAGCACGCTGGTGCTGGGTGCCGGCACGGCGCCGCGCGCCGAGCTCGTCGTGCTGGACCTGGGGACGCTGGGTGCCGACGCCCTCGACACCTGGAGCGCCAAGGCCTCGGCGCTGCCGCTGATCGTCATCGGACCCGGCAACGATGCGCAGCTGATGCGGCGCGCGATGCAGGCCGGTGCGCGCGATTTTCTCGGCCAGCCGGTGGCGGCCGAACAACTGCAGGAGTCGGTCCGGCGCATCCTCCAGGAGCTGCCGCGCGCGGCGCCAGGAGAGCGCCGCGGACGCCTGACGGCGGTGATCACCGCCAAGGGCGGCTCCGGCGGCTCCTTTATCGCCTGCAACCTCGCGCATATCCTGGCGGCTCATCTGGGCCGCGAAACCGCGCTGCTGGACATGGATCTCCAGTTCGGCGCGCTGCCGCTGGCGCTCGACCTCAACACCCGCGACACGCTGCTCGAGGCGCTGGGTGGCGCCGAGCATCTCGATCCGGTGGCGCTGAAGGGTTACATGACCAAGCACAAGAGCGGATTGCACGTGCTGGGGGCGATGTCCGAGCAGCTGATCATTCCGGCCGAAGTCTCGGTCGAAGCGGTGCAGCGGCTGCTCGCCGTTGCGCTGCAGGTTTACGAGCATGTGGTGGTTGATCTGCCGCGGCAGATCGACAACCTGACCGGCCTGGTCCTGGCCAGCGCCGACCGCGTGCTGGTGGTGACGCAGCAGAGTTTTTCGCACCTGCGCGACACCAAGCGCATGTTCGGTCTGCTGCAGGGCTACGTCGGCGTGCCCGCCGAACGCATCTCGCTGGTGATCAACCGCCATCACGAGCGGCACTCAATCAGTGCGGACGACTTCGTCGAGGCGGTGCGTCCGGCCGACCTGCTGCTGGTCTCGAATGACTTCGCGCACGTGACCGAGGCACTCAATCTGGGCATTCCGGTGTACGACGGTGCGCGCAACGCGCCGGTCACCAAGGCGCTGTGCACGATCGCCGAGCGTCTGGACGCCGGCGAGCAGGCGCCGCCGCCACGGGACAAGCCCGCACGCGGCATGCTGCAGCGCGTGCTCGGTTTCGGGAAATAGCCGGTGTTCGGCCTGCGCACCCCACGCACCCCGCCGCGCCGCGACGTGACGACCCCCACCGCTCCCGCCACGCCGCCGCCCGCCGAGGTCTGGTCGCCGACGCCGCTCGAGGACGACTGGCTGCAGCGGATCCACCAGGGCCTGCTGCAGCAGCTCGATCTGGCGCGGCTCGGTCACATGGATGAGGCGAGCGCGCGCCGCGAGATCCGCGAGCAGTCGCTGCGGCTGATGAATGATCAGTCAGTGCCGTTGTCGGCGGCCACACGCCAGCTGCTGGCGCGCCGTGTCGAGGACGAGATTCTCGGGCTGGGGCCGCTGGAGCCGCTGCTCGCCGATCCGGCGGTGTCCGACATCCTCGTGAACGGGCCATCAAACGTCTACGTCGAGCGCGGTGGGCGCCTCGAACAGGTCAACGTGCGCTTTCGCGACGAGGGCCACCTGATGGTGATCATCGACCGCATCGTCACCCGCGTCGGCCGTCGCGTCGACGAGTCCTCGCCGATGGTGGATGCACGTCTGCCCGACGGCTCGCGCGTGAACGCGATCATCCCGCCGCTGGCGCTCGACGGCGCGATGCTGTCGATCCGGCGCTTTGCGCGTGACCGCATGACCATGGACGACTTCGTCCGCGTCGGCTCGCTGACGCAGTCGATCGCGGACGTGCTGCACGCGGTGGTGCGCGGGCGGCTCAACGTGCTGGTCTCCGGCGGCACCGGCACCGGCAAGACGACGCTGCTCAATGTGCTGTCCGGATTCATCCCGGCGCACGAGCGCATTCTGACGATCGAGGACTCGGCCGAGCTGCAGCTGCGTCAGCCGCACGTCGGCCGGCTGGAGACGCGACCGCCCAACATCGAGGGACGTGGCCAGGTCACGCAGCGCGATCTGGTGCGCAACGCACTGCGCATGCGCCCGGACCGCATCATCGTCGGCGAGGTGCGCGGCAGCGAGGCGCTGGACATGCTGCAGGCGATGAACACCGGGCACGACGGGTCGCTGACGACGATTCATGCCAACACGCCGCGCGACGCGCTGTCCCGCATCGAGAACATGGTGGCGATGGCCGGCGTCGACCTGCCGACGCGAACCGTGCGTTCGCAGATCGCCTCGGCGATCGACGTGGTGGTGCAGATGGAGCGCATGGAGGACGGCAAGCGGCGCCTGGTCAGCGTGCAGGAGATCCAGGGCATGGAGGGCGAGATCGTGACCATGGCCGAGATCTTCCGTTTCGATCGCCAGGGCATCGACGCCCAGGGACAGGTGATCGGCCAGTACTGCGCGACCGGCATTGTGCCGAACTTCCGCGATCACCTGCAGCGCCGCGGCATCGAGCTGGATCTGGCCGTGTTCGACCCCAACCGGGCGCTCTGAGGTGAAGCCGTGAACAGCTACGAGTGGATACTCGCCGCGCTGGCCTTCGTCACCGTCTTTGTCGCGGTGCTCGGCGGGGTGGCGCTGCTGATGCGCGGCAACGATGCCCGGTTGCGCGAGCGCGTGTTGCGCGTCAGTGGCGCCAGCGACACCGACGAACCGGTGTCGATGCTGCGCGAGCAGTATCTGCAGGATCTGACGCCGCTGGAGCACTGGCTGGAGTCGCTGCCGGGCATGCGCCACATCGAGCGGCTGTGCGAGCAGAGCGGGCGCCGCGTGCCCGCCTATCAGGTGGTGGCGCTGTCGCTGGCGCTGTCCTGTGGCGCCGCGCTGCTGGTCGCGGCGCTGGGCCGCGGCGGCCTGGCGCCGCTGATTTTTCTGCTGGTGCTGCCGCTGCCGTACGCGAAGCTGGTCAGGGACCGGAATGCGCGCATCGACAAGTTCGAGGAGGACCTGCCCGATGCGCTCGACGTCATGAGCCGTGCGCTGCGCGCCGGCAATCCGTTTGCGGAGACGCTCAAGGTGGTGGCCCAGGAGATGTCCGATCCGGTCGCCACCGAGTTCGGCGTGATCTTTTCCGACATCAACTACGGCGTGAACGTGAAGTCCGCCTTTCTCGCCGCGCTCGAGCGGGTGCCCAACATCAGCCTGGCGGCGCTGGTCACCGCCGTGCTGGTGCAGCGCGACACCGGCGGCAACCTCGCCGAGATCCTCGATCGTGTCGCCCAGAACCTGCGCCAGCGGCACCGCTTCAAGCGTCGCCTGCGCACCCTGACGGCAGAGGGCCGCATGTCGGCATGGGTACTGGTGTTGATGCCATTCGTGCTGGCGGGCGTGCTGGCGATTTCCACCCCCAGCTACCTGCCGATGCTGATCGAGGACACGGTCGGGCTCAAGCTCATCGCCGTGGCGCTGGTTGCAATGGGACTGGGTGTGATCTGGATCCGGCGCGTCATTCGCATCCGCTACTGATCCGCGCAGACACGAGGAGGCCGCATGAACACGCTGTACGCCATGCTCGAGACTCCGCTTTATCTGGGCGTGCTCGCCGCCGTGATCGGCGGCGCTGTGATGTTCGTGGTCTACGCCGGACTGAGTTTCGCGGGTTCGCGCGTCGACCCGCTGCGCCGCCGCGTCGCGCAACTCGGCAGGCACGAGGCAGCACCGGTGGTCGACGGAAAAGGCAGTTTCGGCAGCGCGCTGCGTCCGTTTGCGCCCTACATTCTGCCGAAGCGCGAAAAGGAGCGCGCCTCGCTGCGCGTCAAGCTGATCCGCGCCGGCCTGACGTCCGATGCGGCGGCGATCAATCTGTACGCGCTCAAGATCCTGCTGATTGTCGTGTTTCCGCTTGCGGTGGTCAGCTGGCTGATCTGGGTGGCGCCGGTGCGGATGGTGTTCCTGCCCTTCTTCGGATTCCTTTCCGCCTTCATCGGCATGGTGCTGCCGGACCTCTACCTCAACTGGCGCATCGCCACGCGCCAGCGCGAGCTGCTCAATGCCCTGCCCGATGCACTCGACCTTCTGGTGTCCTGCACCGAAGCCGGTCTGGGGCTCAATGGCGCGCTGCAGCGCGTCGCGCGCCAGATGTCCATCAGCAGTCCGCTGCTGGCGCGCGAGCTCGAGCAGGTCAACGCCGAGATCCGCGGCGGCGTCGACCGCATCGTTTCGCTGAAGAACATGGTGCAGCGCACCGGTCTGGACGAGATTCGCGGCCTGGTGTCGCTGCTGGCCCAGAGCCTGCGCTTCGGCACGCCGATCGCCGAGATTCTGCGCATCTATGCCGACGAGTTCCGCGACAAGCGCATGCAGAAGGCCGAGGAGCAGGCAGCACTGGTCGGGACCAAGCTGATCTTCCCATTGTGCTTCTGCATTTTCCCCGCGTTTTTCGTCGTCTCGGTCGGGCCCGCCGTGGTCGGCGTGATCCGCGCGATGCAGGCATCCAATTTCTGAGTCGCGGGAGCGCACCATGATCCGGTCAGTCGGTTGCGGACGTCGCTTAAGGTGGCAGCTGGGCGTTGCCGTGCTCACGGCGCTGCTGCTGGGCGGCTGCGGAACGCTGCAGACCCGCTCCGGCAAGCCGGGCGCGTCGCCGGCGGACCCGGCCGCGGCGCGCCAGGCGCTGGCGCGCGGTGATGCAGCGCTGCGGTCCGGTGATGCCAGCCGCGCGATGATCGAATACGCGGGCGCGGCGCAGCTCGACCCGGCCAACGCCGAGGCGCGCTACCGCATCGGCGCGCTCTACGAGACCCAGCGCGACTTCACCGGTGCGCGCCAGGCCTACACCGATGCGCTGGCGGTGCTGCCGGAGCACGCCGCGGCCAACGAGGGGCTGGGGCTGATTCTGCTGCGCGAGACGCAGTATGACGCCGCGCAACGCCACCTGCAGCGGGCGATCGCGGTCGATGCGCTGCGCTGGCGCGCGCACAACGGCCTGGGCGTGATCGCCGATCTCGAACAACGGCCGCAGGACGCCATCGCGCATTACACGGCGGCCATCGAACTGCAGCCGGGCAACGCCGCCCTGCATAACAACCTCGGCTACTCGCGCTACCTCGACGGGCAGTATCGGCTGGCCGAGGCGGCCTACCATCAGGCGCTGCGCCACGACCCCAACTACGCGCTGGCGTGGGCCAATCTCGCGCTGGTGCGCCTGCGCCTGGGTGACTATGCCGGCAGTGTCGAGGCGTTTGCCGAAACGCTGCCGCCGCACCAGGCCTACAACAACGTCGGCTACCTGCTTTATCTCGAGGGCAACTACGAGGAGGCGCGGCGCTACCTGGAGCGTGCGGTGGCGCTGTCGCCGAGCTACTACGCGGTGGCCCAGGAAAATCTGCAGCGGCTGCAGTCGGCCGCCCGCGACGGCAGCGGCAGCCGGCGCGCGACGATGCACTGGGAGTCGCGGCTGCGGCTGTGAATCTGACGGCGGCTGCCTGCGCCCGCGCGGCCCATGTGCGAGACTACATACCAATTAGTACGTTAATGCCGCCATCGCGGGGGAAATCGGGGATATGGAAGCAAGAGTTGCCGCATTTCTGGTGCGGTATCGCAGCGGGCTGTTCGTCGCATCGGTGCTGGTGCTGCTGGGGCTGGGACTGGGCGCCCGCGACCTGTGGTTCGAAAGCAGCTACCGGATTTTCTTCTCGGCCGACGATCCCTACCTGATCGCGCACGACGCGATCGAGAACGCCTACACCAAGGCCGATAACGTCGCGTTCATTGTCGCGCCTCGCGACGGCCGCGTGTTTTCCCGCGATACGCTGCGCGCGCTGCGCGAGCTGACCGCGGCCGGCTGGACCGTGCCGCGCTCGATCCGCGTCGACTCGATCACCAACTTCCAGCACTCGGTGGCCGTGGGCGACGACCTCATCGTCAACGACCTGGTGCCCGACCCGGATGCGCTGAGCGATGCGCAGATCGCCGCGCTCGAGCGTACCGCGCTGGCCGAGCCGGCGCTGGTCGGCGGGTTGCTGTCCGAGCGCGCCCACGTCTCGTCGGTCAACGTGCGCCTCGAAATGCCGGGCGACAGCCGCGAGACGACCGCGGTCAACAAGGAGGTGATGGACTACGCGCGGCAGCTGCGCGATGAGTTTGAGGCGCGCTACCCGCACCTCAAGATCCATCTGATGGGGCAGGTGGTGGTCAACCACGCCTTCAACGAGATCGCCGAGGCCGATGCCGCCAGCCTGGTGCCGCTGATGTTCGTCGTGGTCATCGTGCTGATCGGTCTGTTCCTGCGTTCGCTGTGGTCGGTGCTGGCGACCAGCGCCGTGATTGTGTTCAGCATTGTCGCCACCGTGGGCGTGCTCGGCTGGCTCGGGCTGCAGGTCAATCAGATCAACGTGTCGGCGCCGGTGATCATCCTCACGCTCGCGGTGTCGGATTGCGTGCACCTGCTGGTGCACTATCTGAACGATCTGCGCCGCGGCATGGATCGGTTCGCGGCCATGCGCCATGCGCTCGAGATCAACCTGGTGCCGGTGTTTCTCACCAGCCTGACGACGTCGATCGGCTTTTTCGCGCTCAACACCAGCGACTCGCCGCCGTTTCGCGAACTGGGCACCGTCGTCGGCCTGGGCGTGTTCGGGGCGATGCTGTTCACGCTGGCGATGCTGCCAGCGCTGATGGCGTGGCTGCCGGTGCGGGCGTCGGCGCAGACGCGCTTCCAGCAGTTCAACCTCGCGGGTCTGGCCGACCGGATTCTTGCGCATCACCGCGCCTACTTCCTCGCTGCCGCGGCGGTGGCGGTCGCGGCCATGGCGCTGATGCCGCGCAACGAGCTCAATGACGACACCGTCGAATACTTCGGCCACGAGCTTGAGGTGCGCAAGGCGTTCGAGTTCGTCGAGGACAATCTCACCGGCATCGACAGCATTGCGTATTCGCTGGACGCCGGCGGCCCCAGCGGCATCAACGAGCCCGGCTATCTGAAAAAGGTCGATGCCTTCAAGTCGTGGCTGGAGCAGCAGCCCGAGGCCACGCATGTCAACAGCTTTGTCGACGTGGTCAAGCGCCTGAATCGCAATCTGCACGGCGACGACCCGGCGTACTACCGCATTCCGGACGATCGCGAGCTGATCGCGCAGTACGTGCTGTTGTACGAACTGTCGCTGCCGCAGGGGCTCGATCTCAATGATTCGATCAACTTCGACAAGTCGGCGACGCGACTGTCGGTGAGCGTGTCGGATCTGGCGTCGCGCGAACTGATCGAATTCGAGCGGCGTGCCGCCGACTGGCTGGCGCAGAATGCGCCGGAGTTCAATGCGCACGGCTCGAGCCTGAGCGTGATGTTTGCGCACATCGGCCAGAACAACATCTACAGCATGCTCAAGGGCTCGATCATCGCGGTGGTGCTGATCGCGCTGACGCTGATCGTGGCCCTGCGCTCGGTCAAGTTCGGCTTGATGTCGCTGCTGCCCAATGCGTTCCCGGCGGCGATCACGTTCGGCGTCTGGAGCCTCATTGACGGTCAGATCAACCTGGCCGCCGCGGGCGTGTTTTCGATCACGCTGGGCATCGTCGTCGACAACACCATCCACTTCTTCAGCAAGTATCTGTATGCGCGCCGCAGCCAGAACGGCACCACGCCCGCGGCGGTGCGCTACGCGTTCTCGACCGTGGGCGCCGCCCTGCTGGTGACGACGACGGCGCTGACGCTGGGCTTCCTGATCCTGGCGCAGTCCGATTTCAAGGTGAACGGAACGATGGGGCTGATGACTGCGATGGTGGTCGGCATCGCGCTGCTGTTTGACCTGCTGTTCCTGCCCGGATTCCTGATGCGCTTTGACCGCGACGCGCCCGCGCGCGACGATGCACGCAAGGTGGTTGACGGAGTGCAGTCATGAGTGTCGCCGAACGGTTCATCACCCACAGTGTCGAAAACCAGGTCCCGGTACTGGGCCGCTACAACGCCTGGCAGACGGATACGGCCTTGCGCGAGGCGGTGCAGCGCGAAGGCGGCGGCTGGGCCGAGGCGCATCTGTCGGCGTTTGGTGCGGTCGCCGGCGGCGAACTGATGGAGCTGGGCTACACCGCCAACGAGAACCGGCCCAGGCTGCGGGCCTTCGACCGCTACGGACATCGGATCGACGAGGTCGAATTCCATCCCGCCTATCATCGGGTGATGCAGCTCGGGATGCAGTACGGCGTGCATGCGTTTGCCTGGCGCAACGAGGCGACCGCGGGCGCGCATGTGGCACGCGCGGCGCTGTCGTTTCTGCATGCG